>JBFFIY010000041.1:0-36480 GCA_041556195.1 Enterobacterales bacterium | reverse complement strand
ATACTCAATACTCAATACTCAATACTCAATACTCAATACTCAATACTCAATACTCAATACTCAATACTCAATACTCAATACTCAATACTCGATACTCGATACTCCAGTTGAGACTTCTATCACAATACAAAATTCCTAAATAATATATAAAGGTACCAGGTAAGTTTTCTTATTTGGCTCTCTCCACCAGAGTCTCTCCAACAGATAGTTATGAGTAAACAGTATGAGTAATAAGCCATTTAACAGTTCTGTGGTATTTTTTGACTCCACACCACTATCTTCGTCTGAAAAGGAGAGTTCAGGCAATTTTCTGGAAGCTATTAAAGCGCGTTCTATCATGGAACTTAGCAGCTTATTGGCTGAAATGCTCGATGGTGCTGATGATTCTTTGTATGATTTATCTGATAAATCTTCCACTGACAAGGAACAGGGCAGATATTTTGAGTCAATGCGGGAACTCAGAATCAAGCGCAAGGGCATTAAAAATATATTTGGCAATGAGCTACAAAATCAATTCCATACTTTAACTCAAGATTCAGCTTATGGAGGAAGAATAACCCAGTCTTCTCCTTCATTAGAAAGTTTTACCCTGGTGCAAGATGATGAGTTGGAAGAAAATCTTGCTCTTGATGCTATGGTACATAAGACTCGTAAAAAGAACCAGTTGGCATTGGTGCAACTGACTGCTCGATTAAATGCCATTTTACCTCTTGCTAATATAGAGGTTTCCAACAACCCCATAGAACCCAGAAAAATCATGGATGCTTTCTTTGAGGCCAGTAAAAGTCTGTCTTTGGATATAAAAGCGAAGCTTGTTGTTTTTAAGTTATTCGAAAGAGGTGTTGCTAATAATCTGGATTATGTCTATTCAGAGCTTAATCAATGGTTAATAGGTAAAGGTGTATTGCCAGACTTACCCGATATGCCATTGATCAGAAAGCGAACTAACAAGGCTAAGGAAAAAAATGCAGATGGTTCAACCACAGATGGTTCAACATCCGATGATAATCAGTCTAATAGCGAAGTGGGAAATGAAGTTTTAAAAGCCTTGAGAGAACTGCTTTCCTTCCAGAAAAAGGCATTAGGTAATCCTTCAGCTACACCGAGTGTTAATAGTGAGCAACTGGTTCATGCATTAAACAGTATGCAGGTTGAAACGATCAGCAATAACTTACAATTAACAGATCTACGTAGTCAAATTGGAGGTTTATTACCCATTACGGGACCGGTATCTAATCAAAATATAGGTCAGACAAATGATGATGTTATCGATATTATTTCTATGTTGTTTGAGTTTATCCTTGATGATGACAACTTACCCAGTGAATTTAAAGCAGTTTTAGGACGCTTACAAATTCCTCTGTTGAAAGTTGCAATTATAGACCCTTCTTTTTTTAGTGCTGCGGCTCACCCGGCTAGAACATTATTAAATAAAATGGCTCAATCTGGTATCGGCTGGAGTAGCGAAACACGTGGTCTTGGTTTGATGGAAAAGGTAGAACAAATCGTATCCAGGATCTCAACGGATTTTAAGGATGATCCCACGCTCTTTGAAACACTTTTACAAGAATTTAACGAGTATATCGATCAATTTAAGCAACGAGCCGCACTGGTAGAACGACGAACTCGAGAAGCTGAAGAAGGACGTGCAACAACAGAATCAGCCAAACAAAAAATTGATATCTTTTTAGCTAAACTATCTGAAGTGGGTATATTACCAGATATTGTTAATAAATTGCTCAATGAAGCCTGGCACAATGTAATGTTATTAACATTGTTAAAACATGGCGATACAAGCGAAAAATGGAAGGGAGCTGTCAAGACCGCAGAAAACCTCATATATACCTTGAATCCCCCCCAAAACGATGCGCAAAGAAGGCGGTTAATGGGTTTGTTAGGGGTCGTTGTGAGAAGTTTACGGGACGGATTGAATGAAATTGCTTATGGAGAATTTGAGAGTGCTCATCTTTTTCAGGAACTTGAGCAACTTCATTTACGTGTACTTAAAGGTGAGCAGGTTGTCCTTGAACCTGAAGTACGGACTCTAGATGTAGAGATCCTGGATGAAGTATTACCCGCATCCAATTCAATTGTACAAACAGCAGATGTTTCTATTGTTGAAAGTAAGAATGATTTGGTGGAAAGAACTTTAAGTATTGATGAAGAGATAGCATGCGCTGAAAGAGAAATTGAGCAATTAGACGCATTAAATGCGGGCGATTTAGATACACTTTTAGAAATAGAAATTGATAAAGATTTTATGCCCGATTTTGCCGAGTTTGATATTGCTGAGCTTGAGAGTACTGAGCTTGAGAGTACTGAGCTTGAGAATGCTGAGTTTGAGAGTGCTGAGTTTGAGAGTGCTACGGCAGGTGTAACTGTCAGTGTTTGTGAACACATTGAAAAACCAGTCATGGATCCAGAACTTTTTTCAATTATTGACGACGTTTTTGAAGATACAGAATTTACGGATGACGTTGGTTTTTCTCAGGCTCCTGTTCCTGAAGAAGTCTGTTCAGAAAAATCCAACAAATGGGGAATGTCTGATAACAAAGACAACATTGAAGGGCGTGCTCATGGGGCGCATTTACCGGAGATTAAAAGTGTTTCTGATAATTGTGAACAACTTCTGAATCAGGTAGATACCTTTCAGGTAAACAATTGGTTTGAACTAACACTAAAACATTCAGAACAGCCTGTTCGTAGTAAGTTGGCTGCCATTATTCCGACCATTGGTAAATATATTTTTGTTAATCGTACTGGTATAAAAGTTGCAGATTTTTTACGTGGAGAACTAGCCAGCGCTTTACAATGTGGCAACATAAAAATGTTAAACGATGGGGCTCTGTTTGACCGTGCACTTGAGTCTATTGTGTCTAATCTTAGAGCACAAAAACAACGTCAGGATATAGGATTTTAATTAGATTACATTCAAAAAGCAATATGGGGTAGGATATAGTTTTTATCTTACTCCATGCTTATTTTATGATAGCCTCGTCTTTTCATCTTTTACTCCATTTCCTGATGCCGGCACTCGTTGCCAGATGGCAATATAAATATCACTGGAAGGGTGCCTGGGTTGTTATGATGGCTACGATGTTAGTCGATCTTGATCACCTGCTGGCACAGCCTGTTTTTGCCCCTGACCGATGCAGCATCGGCTTTCATCCATTACATTCTTATCTGGCAATAGCGGTTTATTTTATTCTGTTCTTGTCTAATAAAAAATCGAGCAAAATATCAAATAATAAAATGCGCATCATTTCAATTGGATTATTGATTCATATGCTGCTCGACGCTGTTGATTGTATTCGAATGACATTTTGACCATCCGGCCAGAAATCTGCCAGGCATTGCCATGACATGGCTTGTTGGGTGACGGGATGGGTAATTGCAAGGTTTGAGGCATGTAACATCAAACGGTTGCTGACAGTCTTATCTAACGCAAAGAGTGCTTTATCGTGGGCGTAAAATTCATCACCAAGTATTGGGTGTCCCAGAGCTTGCATATGAACTCTGAGTTGATGAGAGCGGCCCGTGAGTGGGTATAACGCTATAAAGCTAATGGTCTCTTTCTGTTGGTTTTGCTGGCTGAACAGATTTTGGCTATCAGGTGTTTGGATATAAAGTGTTTGGCTTTTAAGAGTTTGGCTTTTTAGTGTCTGATAATGAGTGATCGAAGCTTTTCCTGTTTCATGACAAATTTTTTGTTTTGGTCGATTTGGCCAGTCGCAAATTAGTGGCAGGTCAACCGAGCCTTGTTTGAGAGTCGGAGTTCCCCACACGACAGCCTGGTAAATTTTGTTCACCTTTCGTTGTTGAAATTGTCGGGAAACTTCAGAGAGCGTATTTTTATCTCTGGCAATGACCATTAACCCTGAAGTGTCCATATCTAGTCGATGAATGGAATAGAGTTGTCCAAATTGGCTTTCCAGTCTTGTTATTAAATTATCTTTATGTTCCTCTAATCGTCCCGGAACACTTAACAAACCAGAGGGTTTGTTAACGACCAACAGTTGTTCATCCTGAAAAATAATTTCAATCGGATTCGTGGGTGGTTGGTAAATAAATGCCGTTTTATTACTCATAGAAAAATAAGAAATTGTGCATATCAGGACTTATTAGCCTGATGTTGTTTTTTCTGAATTTGTTCTTTCTGATGTTGTTTGTCAAAAAGTTTTTTTCCCCGGTTAACGGTACTTTGTTTAGCAGCTTCTGAACCTATGTGTATTTCTCCGCGCTTTTTGGCCAGTTGCATTTGTTTTTCACGTTCTTTAAATTTTTCAATCTGCTCTGGACTGTGTTTGTCGAAACAGCGAGGGCAACTAACGCCGGCAACATAATTAACATTTAGTTTATCTTGTTCCGTTATGGGGTAACGGCAAGCATGGCACTGATCATAGTCACCTTTTTCAAGGTCATGGTTAACAGCTACTCTGTTATCAAAGACAAAACAATCACCTTGCCAGAGGGAGTTTTTTTTGGGGATTTCTTCCAGATATTTTAAAATGCCACCCTCAAGGTGATAGACCTCTTCAAAACCCTGTTCTTTAAGATAGGCGGTTGATTTTTCACAGCGGATCCCGCCAGTACAAAACATAGCCACCTTTTTATGCTTTGAGGGATCAAGATGTTCTTTGACATACTGTGGAAATTCTCTAAAGGTTTCTGTATTGGGATTTATGGCATTTTTGAAAGTGCCAATTTCAACTTCGTAATCATTACGGGTATCAATCAGCGTCACCTTCGGATCGGAGATCAATTTATTCCATTGTGCAGGAGGCACATAAGTACCTACCACTTTTTCAGGATCTACCCCTTTGACGCCCATGGTAACAATTTCTTGCTTTAGTTTGACCTTAGTTCGATAAAATGGCATGTGCTCATCGTAAGATCTCTTATGAACTAGATCATTGAGCCGATCATCTTTTTTTAACCAGTTCAGTACCGAGTCAATACCTTTGGCATCTCCCGCAATGGTGCCGTTTATACCTTCCTCGGCCAGTAACAAAGTACCTTTAACTTGATTTTCAAGAAGAACTTTTAATAGAGGCACCTGGATCTCTTGATAGTTTTCAAGACTGACGAATTTATAAAGTGCACAAACAACAAATTCAGGCATAAATTTTCCGATTATTTTAGGTTGAAACAAAAAAATTGTGTGGGTAAGGAGCACTTGTAAACGCCAGACAACAAAAAAACCGGTATGAGGATAACCATACCGGTTTTAATAAAAAAGCAGCAAATTAACAGGCCGTTAATAAGGCCTGTAATAGCATATATTACAATGCTTTAATTTGAGCGTTTAATCGAGATTTATAACGAGCCGCTTTGTTTACATGAATTAAACCAGTGCGAGCTGCACGGTCTAAAACAGGAACTGTTGCAGTGAAAGCAGCAGTAGCAGCGGCTTTATCGCCATCTGTTATAGCCTTAAGAACACGCTTAAGATAAGTACGCATCATTGAGCGGCGGCTAGCGTTATGGGCATTACGTTTAACTGATTGACGTGCACGTTTAAGTGCAGATGCTGAGTTAGCCAAGTTGGCACTCCTAAATATATAAATGAGACCTGAAAATTAGGTGCGAGAATATGCCTGTTTTAGGTGTTTTTGTCAAGGGGTAGTTCATAAATAGTGTTGATTTTGTGATGGTTTAACCCATTTTGCCAGTTTCTGGCCAGTATGGATAACAATATACATAACAATAAGGTATAACATAGCCAATTTAAAGCCAAACCCATATAACGTTTTTTTATGTCTAAAAACCTTCTCAAATCTAGCTCTATTGTCAGCATGATGACATTTTTCTCAAGAGTTCTGGGGTTGGTGCGTGATGTAGTTATTGCCGACTTAGTAGGTGCTGGTTTATATGCTGATGTATTCCTGTTAGCCCAAAAAATTCCCAATTTCCTGAGAAGATTATTTGCCGAAGGTGCCTTTGCTCAGGCTTTTGTGCCTGTGCTTAACCAAACTCTCACTGAAGAGGGTAAAAGCGGCATTAAATACCTGATTGATCGAGTAGCAGGGACCATGGGGTTAATTTTATTGGTGGTGACTGTTCTAGGAGTACTTGGATCATCCGGTTTGGCCTCCTTATTCGGTATTGGTTTTATTGGAGATCCAGAAAAATTCCCTCTATTGTCATTGATGATCAAAATCACCTTTCCCTATCTCATGTTTATCTCTTTAACCGCATTTGCCGGTGGAATTTTAAATACATGTGGTCGTTTTGCTGTACCTGCTATCACGCCTGTTTTTCTTAATTTATCCATGATTACATCGGTGGTGATGGTGGCTCCCATGTTAGATTTACCTGTAATGGCGCTACCCTGGGCTGTTTTTATTGCCGGTGTGGTGCAGCTTTTATTTCAAATACCCTTTTTATGGAAGTTAGGGTTATTGCCCAGGCCGATTTGGGGATGGAAAGATCCTGCTGTTCAAAGGATCCTGAAATTACTTACCCCAGCTTTGTTTGGGGTGTCTGTGGTGCAGATTAATTTACTGATTGATTCAATGATTGCTTCGAGTTTGCAAACAGGTAGTATTAGCTGGCTGTATTATTCAGATCGGTTGTTAGAATTTCCACTTGGAATTTTCGGGATCGCCATTGCCACCGTGGTTTTACCCAGCCTCTCCAGAAAACACGCTGAAGCCTCATCTGTGGCCTTTAGCCAAATGTTAGATTGGGCATTAAAATTAGTATTAATGATAGGGATCCCTGCCGCTGTTGCCATGTTATTATTGTCGGAACCTCTTATGTTGACCCTTTTTCAACGAGGTGCTTTTAGTTTAGACGATGCCAGTAAAGCTGCGTTGAGTTTAATGGCCTATGCCAGTGGTTTAAACTTCTTTATGCTCATCAAAGTGCTGGCTCCAGGGTACTATGCCAGACAAGATACTCGTACCCCGGTCAAAATTGGTCTTATATCGGTTGCCGTCAATATAGTACTGAATTTGATGCTCTATTATCCATTAGGTTATGTCGGATTGGCGCTAGCTACTAGCATTTCTGCAGGTTTAAACGCTTTTTTGTTATACCGGGGACTCGCCAAAAAAGAGGTTTATCATATAAATTCAAGTTGGATCAAATGGTCGATTCAAGTGGGCATTGCCTGTCTGGTGATGGGGTTATTAATCATTGGATTTTCTCCAGAGCTATCTCAATGGCGACTCATGGAATTTGGCCAAAGATTAGCCTGGATGCTGGGGTTAGTGGCAATGGGAATTATCTCTTACGTTGTTTGTTTGTTTATATCAGGTGTGAGAATAAAACAGCTGTTCCATAAAGAAATTTGATTCGGCATGTTTTAGGGGTAAGCTGAATAGTTACATTTAAACTTATTTTTTACCTAAGTCCTTACATCGCGTATACTCTGCAGCCCTTATGCCTATTATGAAAAATAGTTGGAATAAAAGCCTTTTATTGTGCTAATTGGGTGTTCAAAACAGGTCGGTTCAGGTAGTTAGATGAAATTGTTTCGTGGATTTATTCATTCGTTTGAACAAATCAGATATAAGTCTGATAGGCCTGCTGTGGTGACCATTGGTAATTTTGACGGGGTACATCGTGGCCATCAGGCAATTCTTGAGCAATTAACCCTTGAGGCAAAAAAAAGGAATGCCCTGGCAACGGTGGTGACTTTTGAACCGCATCCTGAAGAATTTTTTCTCAAAGATAAAGCGCCCGCAAGATTGAGCCGTTTTGCAGTGAAATGGCAATTATTACATAGTTTTGGCGTAGAACAGGTTTGCATTCTCAGGTTCTCCAGGCAGTTAAGTCAAATGTCTGCCGCTGATTTTGTGGATAAAATCCTTGTTGAAAAATTGGCAACAAAACATTTGATTATAGGTGATGATTTTCGATTTGGTCATAATCGACAAGGCGATTATAATTTTCTGCAAACGGCTGGAAAAAATGCCGGTTTTACTGTCACACCAACTCCAACAGTCTGTGATAAGGGTTCTAGAATTAGTAGTACTTTAGTGAGAGAAGCTTTGAGAGCAGGCAACATGGAATTAGCTGAAAAGTTGTTAGGGCATCCTTATCAACTTGTCGGCAGGGTGCTTCATGGCGATAAACGTGGTAGAACCATTGGTTTCCCTACTGCAAATTTATCTTTTAGAGGTAAAATCTCAGCTTTATCCGGTGTTTTTGCCTTAACAGGGATAACTGCAGAGGGTAAAAAACTAGCAGGAGTGGGCAATATTGGTACCAGGCCTACAGTTAATGGCAGCGTAAAACAATTAGAAGCACATTGGTTCGATTTTGAAGGTGATCTGTATGGTCAAAGGCTGTCAGTGAACATTGTTAAAAAGATCAGAGAAGAAAAACGTTTTAATGGTTTAGAGACGTTAAAACAGCAAATAGCATCGGATAGTGAACAGGCAAGACAGATTTTAGGCTGTAGCCACAAGTAGTTTGAGTATAAATAGAGAAAATAGAGAAAAAAATGGCTGATTATAAAGATACATTAAACCTTCCCAAAACCAGTTTCCCGATGAAAGCCAATCTGGCTAATCGTGAGCCTGCGATGTTGGCACGTTGGGAAAAACAAAATGTTTACCAACAGATCCGTCAATCTCGCGCGGGTAAAAAGCCCTTTATTTTGCATGATGGTCCTCCCTATGCCAATGGCAACATCCACATCGGTCATGCTGTGAATAAAATTTTAAAAGACATGGTAGTGAAATCTCATACTTTAGATGGTTTCGACTCACCTTATATACCAGGTTGGGATTGCCATGGCCTGCCAATTGAACTCAATGTTGAGAAGAAAGTGGGAAAACCCGGCAATAAAGTAACTGCCGCAGAATTTCGTACTAAATGTCGTGAATATGCTGAAAAACAAGTGACTGCTCAAATGAAAGATTTTGAGCGATTGGGTGTTTTTGGAGAATGGGACAAGCCCTATAAAACGATGAATTTCGGATATGAAGCCGATATTATCCGCACTATGGCAGGTGTGGTTAAAAATGGACACTTACACAGAGGCTTTAAACCCGTTTATTGGTGTACTGATTGTGGCTCGGCGCTGGCTGAAGCAGAAGTTGAATATCATGATAAAACTTCTCCTGCCATTGATGTAGCGTTTGGTGTACTTGATGAAGAAGCACTGTTAAGTCGTTGTCATAGACCGGACGGAGAGCAACTTCATCATGGTGAAGGAGATATGTCGCTGGTGATCTGGACCACAACACCCTGGACTCTTCCAGCCAATCAGGCGGTTGCTGTTCACCCTGAGCTTGATTATGTGGTGATTCAGGTTGAGGCGCGTTCTGCTAATGATGCCGATGCTACAAATAATGTTGAAGATATTCAAACGCCCAAACGATTAGTCGTTGCTGAAGCATTAATGAAGGACTGTATGAGTAACTGGGGCATTGAACATTATCATGTACTGGCTTATTGCAAAGGTGTGGAATTAGAAAAACTTAAATTACAGCATCCTTTTTATGACAGGGTGGTACCTGTTATTTTAGGTGAACATGTTACCACTGAAGCGGGTACAGGTTGTGTACATACTGCACCGGGTCATGGTGTGGACGATTTTATTGTTGGACAACGTTATAAATTACCAGTTGAAAATCCTGTTGGAGCAAACGGTGTGTTTTTAGCGGATACAGAAGAGTTTGCAGGACAATTCGTTTTCAAAGCTAATCAATCTATCATTGATCGGTTAAAAGCGACAGGAAATTTATTGCTGCATAAAAATATTCAACATAGTTATCCTCATTGTTGGCGCCATAAAATGCCCATTATCTTTAGAGCCACGCCCCAGTGGTTTATTAACATGGACAAAGAAGGTTTACGCAAGCAGGCGATGGATGCAATTGAGCAAGTGCAATGGGTACCTGACTGGGGACAGGCGAGAATTGAGTCAATGATTGAAAATCGTCCTGATTGGTGTATTTCCCGGCAACGGACCTGGGGCGTTCCTCTATCGGTTTTTGCCCATAAGAAAACCGGAGAACCTCATCCTGATTCCGTTGCTCTTATGGAGAAAGTGGCAAAGCAGGTAGAGCAGTCAGGTATTCAAGCCTGGTTTGATTTAAAAGTAGAAGATTTGCTGGGTGATGAAGCCAGTGATTATGACAAGGTGCATGATACTCTGGATGTGTGGATTGATTCGGGTGTGAGTCATCATTGTGTATTAGATGCCAGAGAAGGGCTTGAGCGCCCTGCTGATCTGTATCTTGAAGGCTCTGATCAACATAGAGGTTGGTTTCAGTCTTCGTTATTAACTTCTCTGGCATTTGATGGAAAAGCCCCATATAAGGCGGTATTAACCCATGGTTTTGTAGTTGATGCCAAGGGCGAAAAAATGTCTAAATCGAAAGGCAACGTGGTTTCCCCGCAAGAGGTTAATAATAAGCTGGGAGCAGATGTTTTAAGACTCTGGGTTGCATCGACGGATTATCAGGGGGAGATGGCTATTTCTGATGAAATTCTCAACCGAACTGCTGATACCTATCGTCGTATTCGTAATACGGCTCGTTTTTTGATCTCCAATATTAATGAGTTTGATGCAGAGTCTCATGCTGTTCCATTTGAAAAAATGTTGCCGTTAGACCAATGGGCTGTGGCACAGGCGCAGGAAATTCAAGAGCAAATCAAAACTGGTTATGAGAACTATGATTTTCTTGGTGTGGTGCAAAAACTGCATCATTTTTGCTCAATTAGCATGGGCGGTTTTTATCTGGACATTATTAAAGATCGTCAATATACCGCTAAAACTGGCACGGTTGCTCATCGTTCATGTCAAACCGCGATGCATCTGATCCTTGAAGCTATGGTGCGTTGGATCACGCCTGTTCTAAGTTTTACTGCCGATGAATTATGGCAGCTATTACCTAATCGTGCAGAACCTACACCATTCACTGAATACTGGTATCAAGGTTTACAATCGTTGCCTGATGATGCCAAATTTTCAATGGAAGATTGGCAGCAAATTTTAGAGATTAAAAATGCCGTCAATAAAGCCCTGGAAGAAGCTAGAAAGGAAGGTACAATCGGTGGCTCACTCGAAGCTGAAGTAACGCTTTATTGTCAACCCCAATTACAAACATTATTGTCACAATTGGGTGATGAACTTCGATTTATTTTGATTATATCAAAAGCGGAAATTGTTGATTTTGACCAAAAACCAGATGCTTTAGAAAGTTCAGACTTAGAAGGATTGGTGGTGGTTGTCGCAAAAGTAGATGCTGTAAAATGTGCACGCTGTTGGCATAGACGTGAAGATGTTGGAGCTAATAAAGCTCATCCGGAAATCTGCCTACGTTGCGTTGATAATGTAGATGGTGCTGGTGAAGTCAGGCAGGTTGGATAATAATGGATCAGACAGAACCGGTACATGAAGAACAAATGCAAGCAGAGTTAAAATCTGCAACCGTAACACAAACAACTTTCGGTCAGTTAAAATGGCTGAGTTTATCGGCATTGGTGCTTGTTTTGGATCAGGTTAGTAAGTGGGTGGCATTAAATTCACTGCAGCCTTACCAACCTGTTGAAGTTATGCCGGGTTTTAACTGGATGCTGGCTTTCAATAAAGGCGCAGCATTTTCATTTTTAAGTGATTCCGGCGGTTGGCAACAGGTGTTTTTTGTGGTGCTTGCCCTGATAATTTCTGGATTTATGATTCGCTGGATGTACACAATGACATCACAGCAAAAACTTTTAGCTTCGGCCTGCGCTATGGTTATTGGTGGCGCTATGGGTAATCTGATTGATCGTCTGGTTTATGGGCAGGTAACAGATTTTATTGACTGGTATTATCAAAGCCATCATTGGCCTACTTTCAATGTGGCCGATGCCTGTATTATGGCAGGTGCTTTTTTGATCGCCTATGATGGGTTCAAAGAACACAAGTCTGACAAACAAAGAACCCAATAATGAATAATCAGACAAAAGCAGGCGATAGCGTTTTAGTGCATATGTCGGTGTTATTGGACGATGGTAGTATTGCTGATAGCACAGTTGCTATGGGAAAACCCGCTTTAATACAATTAGGTGATGACAGTCTAAGTTTCGCTTTTGAGCAGAAAATCTTGGGTTTGACTGAGGGTGATAAAACCAAATTTCGTTTAGCTGCCATCGATGCTTTTGGGGAGTCTAACCCTGATTTAATTCAGTTTATGGATATCCATAAATTTCCCAATGAAATTGAGCTTAAAGAAGAAGTGATAGTGAGTTTTACTCAGCCCAATGGCGCACCCATGCCGGGTATAATCCGTGCCATTGAAGGTAGTTCTGTTAAAGTGGATTTTAATCACCCTATAGCAGGTCAGTCTGTGACTTTTCAGATTGAAATTTTGTCAATAAATCCTGAGAAACGTACCGAGTCTGTTGTTGATTCTTTTATGGATGGTGATTCTATAGATGGTGCTTCTATAGGAGGCTCTTCTGTAGGCGATATTCCGTTAACTGTTAATGGTGAATAAATGCAAATACATCTAGCCAATCCAAGAGGTTTTTGTGCCGGAGTTGATCGGGCCATCGAAATCGTTAACCGTGCCATTGATATTTTTGGTGCACCAATTTATGTTAAACATGAAGTGGTGCATAACCGTTATGTGGTTGATGGTTTAAAAAACAAAGGTGCTATTTTTATAGAAGAAATTAACGAAGTTCCTGCTGGCAGTACGCTTATTTACAGTGCTCATGGCGTGTCTCAGGCAGTTCGCAAAGGAGCTGCTGACAGAGGTTTGAAAATTTTTGATGCCACCTGTCCTTTGGTGACAAAGGTACATATGGAAGTGGCAAGAATTGCCAAAAAAGGCCATGAATGTATTTTGATAGGCCACAAAGGTCATCCAGAAGTAGAAGGTACCATGGGACAATACGATGTTCCGAAGGCCGGCAATAACGGTGGGATGTATTTGGTTGAAACTGAACAGGATGTCGAGAAACTTCAAATTAAAAACCCCGAAAACCTCCATTTTGTTACCCAGACTACACTCTCTGTGGATGATGCTCAGGCTGTTATTGAAAAACTCCGACAGTATTTCCCTGAAATTTCAGGCCCTAAAAAAGATGATATTTGTTACGCTACTCAAAATCGACAAGATGCCGTTAGAATGCTCTCTAAGATGTGCGAGCTTGTACTCGTTGTGGGCTCCATCACCAGTTCTAATTCCAATCGATTAAGGGAATTATCAGAAAAATCCGGTGTGACATCTTATCTAATTGATAATGCAGAAGAAATAAACTCATCGTGGTTAGATGGTATTCAACATGTGGGTGTTACAGCAGGAGCGTCTGCGCCCGAAATTTTGGTGAAACAAGTGATGGAACGACTGAAACAATTAGGTGGAAGTTTTGCTAATGAACTTGAAGGTTCGGATGAAAACATTGTGTTTGTGCTACCTCTTGAGTTGAGGTAGGGGTTTAGTTACGAGCTACGAGCTACGAGCTACGAGAAAGAGATAAAATATAATACACTTGAATGTCTGCACAGAATTGATAGTTTTTCGCAACTCGCAACTCGCAACTCGCAACTCGCAACTCGCAACTCGCAACTCGCAACTCGCAACTCGCCCAAAATGTGAACCAGGTCACATTTCTCTCTCATAATATTCCAGTTATCGGCCTTAGGGTAACGTGTATCGGCTCAAGGTTGCCTATTGCTTAAAGACGGTAGATAGTAGAAATATCAAAAAAGCTAAAAGGTGTTTTACGCAGATGTTACCTTCCAACAAAAATTCTGGTTATGCAGCTAATTACACAGCTGGTTACACGGCTGGTTACACACTGATGGAAATATTAGTCGTTATTGCACTTGTTTCTATTTTGACGTCTATTGCGATACCTTCATTTCAGAATATGATTGCCAATGGCAAGATGAGTTCACATACAACTGCTCTGGCAGGCGCCTTTAATTTCGCACGATTAGAAGCCGTAAAAAGGCGCGCAAATATTGTTGTGGAACCTTTTACAGCAAATGACTGGACGAGTGGCGTTGAAGTTTGGGTGGATACAAACCGCGATTCTGTCAAAGATGCTGGAGAAGAAGTATTAAGAGAACTGGATCCTGTTGATGCCACCATGACACTGGTAGGTAGTGATAATTCGATGATTTTTTTATCGACAGGTTTTATTGGCGGAGCCGCGACTACAACTTTTCAGTTTTGTGATGATAGAACGGGAGAAACCGGTAGTGTGATTAGCGTACTGGTTTCCGGTCGAATCAAAATCATGGATGACAATACCTGTACTTGAGTAACATTTTCTTGAGGCAGGGTATTCTGTGATCGACAGTAGCAGTATCAATTTGAAGTAGAGTAATTGTAACTATTCAGCGAGTTGTTAAATGTGCCCGTAGCTGTTCAGGTTGCCTCTAAAATGAGCCAGTTCGAGGCAAAAAATGTGAGTATACTCGATTATTTGACCATTTTTGAACGATGAAATGGCTCATTTTAGGGGTAAGCTGAATTGTTACGAGTAATTAATCATAAAGATAGAGTGGTAGAACCATGCTTAATTTAAAAAAACAGACAGGATTTACCTTGATAGAAGTAATGGTCTCACTGGTTGTTTTAGCCGTTGGACTGTTAGGTTTAATGGCGGTTCAAATACTGGCTCTAAAAAATAATACCAATGCGGATTTCAGGAGCAGAGCAACAATTCTGGCTTATGATATGGCAGAACGAATGCGTGCCAATAAAGCTGGGTTTGATAGCGGTAATTATTCACCTACCCCGGCTAATTACACAGGAACAGGCTGTACCGCAGCCTGTTCACCTTCTCAAATGGCATCTCAGGATATTTTGGTTTGGCAGGCTGATATCGCGGCAAGTTTACCTGAAGGTACAGGCACAATTGCTACAGCTGCCACTAATGCAACTGACGGGCTTGATATTACTATTCTTTGGGAAGAAACAGATAAAAGTGGTGAATCTCTTGATAAGAGCTTTATTTTAAGAGTGAGGAATCAATAATGCGCCTTCAACAAAAAAATAGAATTAAAGGTTTTACTTTAGTCGAAGTGATGGTGGCTATGGCGATAGGGCTCTTTGTTATGGGGGGAGTGATACAGTTATTTGTATCAATGAGAGCTTCACTTAATTTACAAACAGAAATGGCTCATGTTCAAGAAGGCGGACGTTTGGCTATGGAATTGTTGGGCAAAGATGTTAGAAATGCTGATTTTTGGGGTTGCACGGATGTTAGTAAAGTAGGTAGTGTTATTGATACAACTAACGCAGCTTATGACCCTCTTCTTCATGGTGGACCTGGTGCCAGTGGTGGTCTGGCGGGTACTAATAATATAACTGGTGATGCCAATATTATTGATAATACAGATGTACTTGTCTTACGAGGTGCTGGCGGTGAGGAAGATGTCAATATATTAACCCATGAAATTAAAGCGGCCACCATCAAAGTGGACCAACCTGGGACTATTGAACAAGGAGATGTGGTGATGATCTCCAACTGTAGTACCGCCGATATTTTTCAGGTGACCAATGATCCCCAAACCAGTTTACAGCAAATTAACCATGCCACAGGCGCTACAGTAGCTCCAGGTAACCAGGCCACCTATAATCAGGGAACTGGCAATTGCACCAATTGTTTTCAGGTAAGCTATGAAGATACAGGTGCCAATATTCTGGTTCCCTATACCAAAATTTATTCTATTCGTCAGGGTTCAGCTGCAACTAATGGTAATGGAGAGGAAACCTCGCTTTGGTTACATACCGCCTCTGGTGCCTGTGTGAATGGTTGTGAGTTGATTGAAGGCATAGAAGATATGCAAATACTCTATGGTGAAGACACCAATGGAAACTTTTCAGTCAATGAGTATAAAACGGCTAATTTAGTTACGAATATGGACAATGTACTTTCTTTGCAGATTTCTTTATTGGTTAGAACAGAAGGTACAAGAGCCAGTAGCCCGCAGACACTATCTTATTATCCTGCAGGAGATTTAAGCGGAACCAGTACTTTAATCGGAACGGTGGTTGCTGATACTACTGATTTAAGAATTCGCAAAGTCTATACCTCTACCACCACTATTCGTAACAGAATGCAACTTGATTAATATCCAGTCCGGGAGAATGATTGATGTTCAATCCAGCTAAACAGAACGTTACCAGACCATACATTACTAAACATAACCAGAGCGGAGCGGTATTGGTTGTTAGCCTTATTATATTGTTAGTGCTGACAATATTAGCGCTCACCAGTATGCAAAACACGGTATTTGAAGAGAAAATGGCATCGGCTGTTCGTGATAGTCGAGTCGCTTTAGAAGGTACAGAAGCCACTTTAAGAGAAGTTGAAACTTCCGTGATCGGTCCTTTGGCCACAACCGCTGATTTTGATAATTCAGGTTGTTTGTATGCCGCTGGAGCAGCACCTGATCCTAATGATGTTAGCATCTGGAGTACTACTGAAACCTGTACGGCAGATACGGTTAATGTTAGACAGACGGGTGAAACGGGCGCTGAAGGTGGTTTAGCCGAAGCACCAAGATATTTTGTTGAATTGTTAGGAGAAATTACTAGCCCCAGTGTTACTGAAGCTATGATTTGTAATTATGGTTGTGGTACCGGCGAAGGAGCCGTGACAGGGTTTAGAGTTATCGCACAAAGTACCGGTTCTACTGGTACATCAGTAAAAATGATTGGCGCTTATTATGGTAAGCGATTGTAAGAATCAGATACGAGATACTCGAACCTGGTATAAATTTAGAGTAGTTGGAGAACAATATGAAAGGTTTTAAACAACAATTTTGGTGGGGTATTGGAGCCTTTGTTTATGCATTTTTAAGCGATGTATCACAAGCTGTTACCTTAGAAGACCGACCTTTATTTATTGGTAATACCGCAGATGCAAACCTGATGTTGGATTTGGATGACTCAGGTAGTATGGATTGGGAAATGTTGTTTGAAGGCGTTTCTGGTGGCCTACCTAACTGGAATACTACTTTAAATAGTTTTGTGAATAATGATGGTACAATGTCGAGCACAGGAAGCAGTTATATGTATCTGTTTCCGAATGGCACCAATGCAACAGTAGATGGTGGTGGAAATTTAACCTCCTGGGATTATGAAGGAAAAAAACTCCTGGGAGATCAATCTGGCTGGTATGCAGTGCCTCCAGTTCGTGCTTATGGTTTTACCCGTAGCCCTGATTACAACAAAAGCTACTATGATCCTGCTCAAACCTATCAACCATGGCCATCATATGCCGGATTTACCTTCTCGAATGCTCCAGCTAATGCTGCGCCTTTTGATCCGGTTCCCAGCATTGGCGCTGCAACATTAGATCTAACAACCAACCTATCTTCCTCTAGTACTGATTGGCTCTTTGCGGCTTTTGATGGTATGGCTTGTGATGATGCTGGCATCCTATGTGGCACGTCTACAATAAGAGCTTTTAGTTATTACCCTGCTACTTACTTTGTGCGTGATGACACAGCCAGTTATAACTATTTTCCTACAGGTATATCCACCTCTAATTTTAATACCGATAACTCCGTCTTGTTTGAAGGTGAAGCAGGATTAAAGGTTAGTCCTATGGTGACTGCTACAGGTTTGGCTGGAGCATCAGGTAATTTATTTGTAGGGGTCCTTCCACAGCCAACTCCTTCATCAGAAGATACACCTGGTGTAGGCACATCTACCTATAGTTTTTCCATGACCGGTACAGTCGAGGTGTGGATCCGTCGTTGGTTTTTTGGAAATAGCAATAACTCTCTCTGGATCAACTTTAGAGATCACGGAGATGCTGAAATATTAACAGCTCAGGAGGCAATTGGTGGTGATGATCCCCTCACTGATTGGATAACGGATGGTGGACAAGATTGGTATAAATGGCGTGACGGTCATGAAGACCCTGCCGCCGCCTGGGTCTGGGAGCGTCTGGCCACGGTAAATCTTCAAGGTTCGTCGCACCAACTGACTTTAAGACATAGAGAATCCTTTTCGTTTGTTGACCAAATCCTGATTACTCAGATTGGAGATACACCAACAGATATTATGACACTAGGCTTGCCGCCAGCGACAGATATGGGTTTAAGAAGTTGCGCACCCGCTGATATTGATCCGTTGCATTACAGGCAGTTTGTTGCTGAACATGCTGCCTTCACCTCTGTAACCGGTAGTGTTGATGCCATTGGGCCTGACGGAGCCTGCCTGACCAAAGTAGAAATTAAAAATGATGGCAGAAGTTTTCCCAGTGGCCGAAGCTATACTGATGAAATACAAAATTTTGCTAACTGGTTTACCTACTCAAGAAGACGCCATCTAGCCATGCGCGGAGGTATAGCTGCAGCATTAGAAGGGTTGGATGGAGTCCGAACAGGTTTATTCTGGTTTAATGACTTGGTGACGGTAGCTATGGATGCTTTTAGTAGTTCTACACCAGCCGCCGATCCTGGCGACCCTCCCACTCATGAAGAAACCTTTATGAAAAGCCTCTATGAGCGTGTTAGTCCGTTTGGTACACCAACTCGACAGTCTTTAGATCATGCAGGTTTACAATATAAACGTACCGATGCTTCGGCTCCCATAAATGCACAGTGCCAGAGAAATTTTACTTTGGTATTTACCGATGGGTTTGCAAATGCACTTGGCTCAGCCCCTAGCCCTGGAAATGTTGATGGTGCCGTTGGTACCTTTACTGGCGTTGATCCTTATAAAGATAGCTTTGATGATACATTGGCTGATGTTGCTATGAAGTATTATACCGAGACTCTACGTACGGATGCCCATACTCCCCCAGATCCTATTCCTGACTTTTCTGATGGAGGTTTTTCTCCCGTTAATCCCGCTTGTACTAATGCTAGCCCAGATCCTAAGTTGGATTGTAATACCGAATTACATATGAATACCTATGTGGTTGGGTTAGGTGCTATTGGCGATATTTTTGGTGTTACTCATAGTACTGTGGCAGATGCTTACACAACAACACCTGTATGGGTGGATCCAATTGTAGAGAGTGCTCCTGTTCAAGCCGATGATCTCTATCATGCAGCGGTTAATGGCCGTGGAGAGAGCTTTCTGGCTTCTTCACCTACCGAACTAAAACAAGCATTGATCGATGCTATCAACGAGATAAGTGAGGCTATAGCTGAGGGGGGAGCATCCAGTGTTGCTTTCAATACATCAACCCTGAGTAACAATAGTATTGTCTTGACGGCTAGATTTTTAACCACTAAATGGTCTGGACAACTGTTGGCATTTGCTCTTGATGGAAGCAATGGCAATATTCTTGGTCAAGTTTGGGAAGCATCAAACAAACTTGATACCATGGCAATCAATGATCGAGTGATTATGACCTATCAAACGGATTCTGGTACGCCTGCTAATAGCACGGGAATTCCTTTTAGATGGGCAAATCTTGGCACAGATCATAAAGCTGACCTAAAAGTTGCGACAGCTTCTGAACCTGCGACTGATGCACTTGGGATTAAAAGGTTAAATTATTTAAGGGGTGACAGGAGTTTGGAAAATGCTCCCACAGGTACCAGTTTTAGAAGTAGGGCCAGTAGATTGGGGGATATCGTTCATTCCAGTCCTGTTTTTGTAGGGGAACCAGAGTCAAACTGGCCTTCAGAATTGGCGGATAGTAATTTACAAACTTTCAGAGAATTTAAAACGGCAAATAAAGGAAGAACACCAGTAGTTTATGCTGGAGCCAATGATGGCATGTTGCATGGATTTACTGCCGAAGCAACCTCTGCCGGTGGTCGTGAAGTTATCGCATATGTTCCTGAAATGGTCTATTCCATTGATGCTAATGATGGATTACATTATTTAACCGATCCCTCCTATACCCATAAAAATTATGTTGATGGTGTGCCAACAGTCGCTGATGTGATTTCAGGTGGTGAGTGGAAAACGCTTTTATTTGGAAATTTACGTGGGGGTGGTAAGGGCTTCTTTGCACTGGATGTGACTGATCCTGCTAATTTTGCGGAATCAAATGCTAATAATATTGTTTTATGGGAATTCACAGATGCTAACGCAGGGGGGGGAGACTTAGGCTTTATTATAGAAAAACCTATTATCGCCCCCACTGAAGACGGAAACTGGGTCATGATATTCGGCAATGGTTATAGCTCGAACAATGATGACAGTGTATTATTCATTGTAGAAATTGATGGCGGATTAGATGGCGATTGGAGCGGATCTGTACAAAAGGTCAATGTAGGGTCTACAGGCGGTCTGGCATCGCCTGCTGTGATAGATGCTAATGGAGATGGTTATGCGGATCGTATTTATGCAGGTGATCTTGATGGTAATATGTGGGCCTTTAGTTTGGATTCAACGGCCTGGAATTCATGGGATGTGGCTTATAAACAAGGCGCGAATGAGAAAGCTCTATTTACCACTCAAACAGGACAACCCATAACCACTTCTCCAATAGTGGCACGAAATCCTCATGGCGATAATAATGATGGAGTTAACATGTTAGTTCTGTTTGGTACCGGACAATATTTAAATGGTGGTGATACTGATCCTACCCTTCAGGCAGACCAAAGTTTTTATGCAGTGTGGGATCGTGGTAATCATTCTTTGGGTTCATCTGATCTTGAGGAACGTACCATTTCTCAAGCAGCTGGATTGAGAGAAGTATCAGGTTCGAAAGTTACCTGGAATAATAAAAAAGGTTGGTTTATGAATTTTAATATTGCCGCTGACGAGGGTGAGAGAGTGGTACTTGCCCCTAAAGTACGCGGAAATATTTTATTTTTTAATACGCTTATTCCGAGTGAAGATCAATGTGCTGGTGGTGGTTCTGGTTGGCAAATGTCACTAAACTTTGATAATGGCTTTGCGGTTGATGATGCTGAAGGAACGGCTGATGCTGATGATAAAGGGATATTTGATACCAATAACGATGGGGTGATTGATGAGCAAGATGTTGGAAAAGTCGGTAAAAAAGTGGTGTTGGGTCTTATCGTTGGAGATGGTATTTTAGGTGATCACCGTTATGTCGCACTCAGCACCGGTGGGCTTACTGAAGATGATGTGGAAATTGGTGAAGAAGGTAATCGTTTAGGCCGTTTAGGCTGGGAAGAAATTTCAGATAATTGATGAGGCTAAACCCATTAAACTGGTTGTTAAACAGTCAAGATTGATTTTGCTCTAAGAGGTCAACAGCCTTCGTTTGAGGTTTAACTTGTTTGTTTCTATGCTGTTATAATGATTCAATTCGGTTTAAGATAATTGTCACATATAAAGGTATTAGCATGTATATGGAAAAATTTATGAAAAACAAAGGGCTGGGTTTTACTTTGGTAGAACTCATGATTGCTGTAGCAATTGTGGGCATTTTAGCGGCGATTTCCATACCCAGTTATACTACCTACATTAGTAAGGGTCGTCGGGCTGATGCCCAGGGTTCTTTAATGTCTCTTGCTCAGGCGATGGAGCGTTACCAAACCGAAAATAGTACCTATGTAGGTGCTACACTTGGCAGTGCTGCTACAGATATATTTCCTAATCAGGCGCCGTTAGATGATACCAGTAAATTTTATACACTAACAATTGAGTCACAGACTGCTTCGGCTTTCGTGCTCCGTGCAACACCGATTAACGGTCAGGTTGGTGATGGTATTATGGAATTAACTTCAAGAGGAGCCAAAGGTTGGGATAGTGATAATTCAGGTGGAATTGATGCTGATGAAAACTGTTGGAGTAAATCATGTTAGCCCTGTAAGCAGGGCTTTGCCGCTTTATAATATTTCCAATGATACCCGATCAGGTCTCTTGAATACTTTTAGGGGTATTCAGTTTCTTTCAACTCACTAACATTGAACATTATCTCCCTTGCGATCTTCATGTATACCATCATTATTGCTATCTGTAGAAAGCCTGATCCTTCCAGCTATGTTGATAATGATGGCTCTGTTTAATGATAGATCATCTTGATTTACACAGTATCTGAACGTACCATTTTGAAAATTCGTAAAACCGGATGGAGTGTATTGTAAATACTTTTTATTTTGAAAGGTTCGCCAGGTGAGTTGATAATTATCAGGCAATTTTTGAGCAAATCTTATTAATTTATCTTCTTCATCAATAATGCGATTACGGTTGCGGTCAGTAAAAATAATTTGTCCATCATGCCAATTTTTTCCACAGCTTTCTCCATCAGTACTTGGACATAGGGTGACAATTTGTTGTTTGCTTACTGAATACTGTCGTGCCATGGTTAACAGTCCAATAAACTGATTGATTTGAGAATTCATTTCGCTCTTCTGTATAAATCTGGTGTAGGAGGGAAGTGCCGCTCCCGATAAAATTCCGATGATCCCGATACTGATGAGTAATTCAAATAATGTAATTCCTTTTTGTGATTGCATAATCGCTCCTTGCTATATTTTAGTTTCGAGTTGTCTCACAACATCCATGTGGGCCGTATTCCGTAGTAATGCCTGGAACATTACCGGCCCTGTATTTTTGTTGAGGTTTGAGATTACGCTTTCATGTCTCTAAAGGAAACAGCAAAAGCCTGAGTTATGTGTAAGACATTGTCCATTGTTATTGACGGATATGTTGCCTGAAAGTATTTTTGGCAGAGAAGATATGTTGATAGATGGCTATTTTATCCCGAGTTGAGGTAATTACTCCAAATGTAACTTCTGTAATTTATATCTCATTGCTCTAAATGAAATACCCAATAATTTAGCAGCAGCGGTTTTGTTCCAACGTGTTGATTCCAGAGCCTTGACTATTTCTTCCTTTTCGATATTTTCCAGGAATTCATCTAGTGATAGATCTCCTCTTGCACTGACTGATGAACTGTTGATGGATGTTTCAGCCGACTCAGGGAGCTGAATTTGAGTTTTTTCTGGGGTTTGTGAAAGTTGTGGGTTTTTATAGGAAGGGAAGTTTAAATCATTAGCATGGATTGTATTTGAATCAATCAAAGTAATGGCTCTTTCCAGAATATTTTCAAGTTCTCTAACATTTCCAGGAAAATTATAGGTTTGAAGTTTTTTCAGAGCAGAGGGAGAAATTTCCACATCTTCATTAATTTTGCCAAGTAACGCCATGGTTAATTTAGGAACATCTTCTCTTCTGGCTCTCAAAGGTGGAACCAGTAATTCAATAACATTTAATCGATAGTAAAGATCTTGTCTAAATTTGCCCTCGGCAACCATTTCACCGAGGTTATTATGTGTCGCACAGAGTATTCGAACATTACAGGAAACTTCTTCGCCAGAGCCGACAGGTCTTACCGCTTTTTCTTGAATAGCTCTGAGTAGTTTTACTTGCATGGCCAAAGGCAAATCGGCAACTTCATCTAAAAATAAAGTACCGCCATGAGCAATTTGAAACAGTCCTGGCTTGTCTGCAATGGCACCACTAAAACTACCTTTTTTATGACCAAATAACTCGCTTTCCATAAGTTCTGAGGGGATAGCGCCGCAGTTCACTGGTACAAATGGCTGGTCATGTCTTGGGCCATTGCTGTGAATGAGTCTTGCAACTAATTCTTTACCTGTACCAGATTCTCCAAAAATTGCCACTGGTGCCTGGCTTCGAGCAACTTTAATAATGGTTTGTCGTAGTTTTTCCATGGCAGAGGAATCACCAATAAGTTTACTGGTAGCCAGCTTATTGGGTTTTATATCAGACTGTTTTAATCTTAGTGCTGATTGAATTAATTCCCTTAACTTGGGTAATTCGATAGGTTTGGATACAAAATCAAATGCCCCTAGTTTAAGTGCCTTGATAGCTAATTTCATATTACCATGAGCCGTAAGTACTGCTACGGGTGTCTCGGGGGACTTATTCTGGATTTCGCTAATAATATCCATGCCACTACCATCAGGTAATTTCATATCCGTTAAACAAAGATCAAAAGATTGATGGTTTAGCTGGTTTTTTGCTTCCTTAACATTAGATGCGCAGATGGCTTTAATATTCATTCTGCCCAGCGTTATGGAAAGGAGTTGAAGAATGTCTGGTTCGTCATCAATAATAAGGGCAATGGAAGTTAGTGAAGTCATAGTGTTTTTGTTACCGCTGCAATAGGGTTAAAGCCATCCCCAAAATTAATGCGAAAACAGGAGCCTCCGTTGGGTATGGGGATGTATTCCAGTCTCGCTCCATTTGCTTCACAGAGCTCTCTTGCTAAATATAGCCCAAGACCGCTACCTTTGGGAGATGTAGTAAAAAAGGGTTCGAAAATATGCTCAATATCTTTGATTGGAACACCTTGTCCCTTATCAATAATGTCTAAAAATGTATTTTTAGTACCAAACTTAACTCCACCATGCACCATCACAATGGGTTTGCCTGTTTTTTCATGGCTGAATCTAGCAGCATTTTCACATAAATTGGTTAATACCAGAATGAGTTGGCTTACATCAAAATTAATAGAAATCTTATTTGGGGTTAATCTGATATCAAGTTGGGGTTTAGGTTCGCATGAGATGATAAAGTCTTCAGCGAAGTGCAAAAGCAAAAGTTCAAGCTGCACTGATTGGATATTTGCCTGTTTTCTTTGAGATAAATTCATAATGTTTTCGATGATGGTATTCATTCTTTCACTATGATTCAAAACAATTGCCAATAAACTGCGATCTTCCTCTGTTAATTGTTCAGATTCTTCAAGCAGCTGGGCCGCATGACTGAGTGCTCCAAGCGGATTTCTGATTTCGTGGGCAATACTACCGGTTAATCTACCCAGAGAAGATAATTTTAAATGCTGAGCAGTTTGAGTTAGTGTTGATTGATCTTCCAAAAATACCAATATGGCTTCTTTATCTGCTTCATCATTAGAAAACATTTGAAAGCTCAAGCTCAGTTCAACACCTTCTGCTGAACTTGAAATAATAGAAGGTCGATAATTACGGTGTTTTTTCCATTGTTTAAACTCTTGAGCGAGCAGGGAGTTCACCGCCGATAGAGGTTTGTTTGAAAAATTGGATGGCATGCCTAAAAGCTTCCAGGCAGCTTGATTAAATAGCTCCACCCTTTGATGGCGATCAACCACTAATACCCCTGTTTTCATGTGTTGAATAACGCTTTCATTCATATGTCTTAAACGATCTAGTGCTTTAGAACGTTCAGAGGCTTTTAGCTCAGATTCAACTGCTCTTTGCGCCAAGATTAAAGAAAAAATGGCTGTCATAAAAAAAGTCGCACCAAGAATCCCTGCTTGTGCATAACTGCCACCAGTATCTTCAAGGTGCCATTGTCGATAGGTATGTTCAGCAAGAACTGATAATGAGGCGAAAGCGGCAAAACCGATAGCCATTCGGTGGGCTAGTAACAAGCAAGCACTTGCAGAACTAATGGCCAGCAGCATACCAAGTCCGCTACTAATGCCACCACTGCTATGCATGAGTAGAGTCATACAGATGATATCAATAGTCACAAGAAAACTGACAAGTATATTGAATGTTGGCTGTTTGAAACGGAGAAGTATAATAACGCCGATGTTCAGGATCAGGTAACCAATGAGTACCCAATGAAATAAGTCGGGTGAATATGCCCCTAAGAATTTAGGAGCCACAGGGGAAAGATAAAGCCCTCCAATCAGCAGCGGAATGAGTAGCCGATAACCATTAAAGTAACCAAGCGCTTTCCAGGCATAATTACCGAGACGAGGAACTTCAGAATGAAAAATGGAACTCATAAAATTTCTCTAGTGTTTACCCGTGATTTAACTACGGGATCCAAGTTTTAGAGTATTCATTGTATCAAACGAGAAGAGTTCACCAAAGTACGATTTTTTCATTCCTTTTTACTGAGATCGCATGAATTCAGGTTATAATTGAATTATAGGTTTGATTAGCGAAGGTTTATACAATGAAAAAGATTGAAGCCGTAATAAAGCCATTTAAATTAGATGATGTGAGAGAGTCTTTATCAGATTTAGGGATAAATGGCATGACCGTATCAGAGGTTAAAGGATTTGGAAGGCAGAAAGGCCACACTGAGTTATATCGGGGGGCTGAGTATATGGTTGATTTTTTGCCAAAAGTGAAAATTGAGGTTGTGGTTGTAGATGATATGGTTGAAAACTGTATTGAGGCTATTGTAGAAACAGCAAGAACCGGTAAAATTGGTGATGGTAAGATCTTTGTGAGCCAAATAGAGAAAGTTATCAGAGTTCGTACAGGAGAGGAAGATCACCAGGCTTTATAGTAAGAGTGGGGAGCCCACTCTAATAACTCTACACTAAAAAGCTACAAATTCTGTTTTTTAGCATACTCAGGATAGTTAAACAGCAAACTTCTTCGAGATTTTTCTGCTAGTTCATCTAAACCAAGATTTAGATAAGCCGACATCATAATATGTAGTGCTCGTGCATTCTCAGTGGTTTTTGGGTAATGTTCTAGAACGTATTTAGCTCGGTTGGCGGCTGCAAGAAACGCTTTTCTTTCCATATAATATTGTGCAACATGCAATTCATAGTTAGCCAGGCGATTTCTTAAATAGATCATTCTTTGTCTGGCATCGCGGACATAAGAACTTTTAGGGAAACGTTTGAGTAAATCGGAAAAGTCCTTGAAGGCTTGCCTGGCAGTACTGGCGTCACGTTCATCCAGTTTGGCCGATAATGTTTCCTGGAAAAAGCCAACTTCAGCGGAAAAGTTGATCAATCCTTTCATGTAATAAGCATAATCGACCTTGGCATGTTTAGGGTGTTGCCTGATAAAACGATCCGCTTGAGAAATTGCTGAAGCAGTATCAGAGTTTTTATAATAAGCATAAATAAGATCAAGTTGTGCTTGATCGGCGTATGCTCCAAACGGATAACGACTGTCCAGAACTTCGAGTTTGGCTATTGCAGCTCTAAAGTTTTGATTGCCCAAACTGGTTTGAGCCTGCTCATATAGCTGACGAGCTGTCTGGTTCTTTAATTGACTTCTAGGGATGTTTTTACTGGAAGAACATCCACCTAATACGAGTGTCAAGCTCAATAAAATGACTAAATGAGATAATTTCATGTGTTAATAATGGCTACTCTGCTGTTAAACTATCGGCTCTATTCTACCTGACACGGGTGTTAAGATGCTAGTATTTAATACTTGTGTCAATAGCACTCTTGGACAGAGTGTTCTATAACTAGTTCAAATTATTGTGAAAGAAATTGTATAGCATGAAAGAAATTATTCAGCTTGAATCTATAGTTCCTTTAACCTTTGCAGGTAAACGACTAGATGTGACTTTGGCTCATCTTTTTCCTGATTATTCACGTGGCCAATTACAAAAATGGATTGGTCAAGGTATGGTTAATGTTAATAGTACAAAAATCACCAGAAGCAGAGGGATATTGGTCGGTGGTGAAAAAATTATAATCAGGGCTGAATTGGCAGCAGAAGGAAACTGGACTGGGCAAAATATCGAATTTGAAACGATTTATGAAGATAACGATATTCTGGTGGTTAACAAACATCCAGGATTAGTTGTTCACCCGGGAGCTGGTAATCCAGATGAAACTCTGGTAAATGGTCTGCTTTATCGTTACCCGAAGTTGGTGAATGTTCCGAGGGCAGGAGTTGTTCATCGATTAGATAAAGACACCAGTGGTTTGTTAGTGGTGGCTAAAACCCTGCAATCACATACGCATTTGGTGCAACAGTTGCAAGCCAGAGCCTTTGCCAGGGAATACTATGCTATTTGTCAGGGCATGGTTCCTGAAAGTGGCACCATTAAAGCCAATATAGGTAGACATCCGGTTCATAGAATAAAAATGGCAGTGGTGCATAATGGCAAACATGCCGTTACCCACTTTGAGACCAAAGAATATTTTAGGGGACATTCGCTGGTTAAAGTTAAACTTGAAACGGGCCGAACTCATCAAATAAGAGTTCATATGACTCATATTGGGCACCCGTTGGTTGGAGATCCGCTTTATGGAGGGCGTCCGACTCTTCCTATTGATACGACTGGACCTGTAGTGACAGCCATTAAAAATTTCCCTCGACAAGCTCTTCATGCCAGAAAGTTAGGTTTGAAGCATCCTGTTACGGAAGAATGGATAGAATGGGAGTCCGATTTGCCCGAAGACCTACAAACATTAATTGAGGTCCTTCGAGCTGATGCAATAGTAGAAAGCGAATGACAGGAGCGATTTTTGAGCATTGGTCTAGCGAAACTTTTATTCAAGCGAATTGGCCTTGTATAAATGTATTGGCGGGCAGTACGACGCGTTTGGGAGGTTTCAGCGAGAATCATTGGCAAGGATTTAATTTAGGATTACATGTTGGGGATAATGTGCAGCATGTGCAAAAAAATCGTCAACTTTTGCAAACAAAACTAAATTTACCCGGTTCTCCTGTTTGGCTTGATCAAGTTCATGGGACCCGGGTAGCAGAAATCATTAATGAAACAGGTTCATGTTCTCCTTCCGGTTCTTATTCTTGCACTCATTCTACTATGGAAGCTGATGCATCGTTTACCAGACTTAGCAACAAAGTTTTGGCCGTGATGACAGCAGATTGTTTGCCCATTATTTTTGCCGTAAAAAAACTGGATAAAAGTGAAGCAGCAGAATGTTTAACTGACAGCAAGTGGATAGCCATTGCACACTGTGGTTGGAGAAGTTTGGCTGGCGGCATACTCAAAAATCTAATAGAAACTTATAAAGGAAATAGAGAATATATTTTCGCCTGGATGGGTCCCGCTATTTCTCAGGATTATTTTCAGGTAGGGGAAGATGTTTATCAGGCTTTTGTTAATGGCGAGAACAATTCCTTAACTTCGCAGAGCCATTGTTCAAGACATGCAAGATATGCACGGCACTTTATTGAAGATGGTAAGGGTAAATGGCGAGCAGATTTAATCGGACTTGCACGTGAAAAACTGTTAGAACTCGGTGTTGAAAATATTTACTTTGGAACAGAAAAAGAGGTTTCATCGGGATGTACTTTTTCAGAACCGGAAAGATTTTTTTCCTATAGAAGAGAAGCTACTACCGGGCGAATAGTTACTATTATTTATCGTAAAGATGAAGCTAAAGTAAATGTTACTCAAGAACCTGAAATATGACAACTTTTTTTAGCATAGCTACAATTTTGACCATATTAATTATTGCTATTTTATGGGCAGGTTTTCACTACAGAAAAATAGATTGGGGACATCCAGTTATGAACTGGATTGATGGTTGGAATCGTTGTTACTGTCGTTGGTTTCATGGTCTTAAACAACCAACTCTTAACCTACCCGATGGCCCGCTATTATTAATTTCCAATCACATTAGTGGAATCGATCCTTTTTTATTAATTGCAGCTTCCAACCGCCCGCTGCATTTTATTATTGCAAAAGAAGAATATGAACGACCTATACTTAATAAATTATTTAAAATGTCAGGTTGCATACCGGTTGATAGAGAAGGGCGAGTAGAAAGCGCGTTCAGAGAGGCCCTTAAAAAATTGGAGAAAGGAGAGGTTGTCGCACTTTTCCCTCATGGCAAGATCCATTTAGATAACTATCCTCATAGACCTCTAAAACGAGGTGTATTTAAACTAGCCAGGCTAGCTCAATGTGCGATCCAGCCAGTTCGTATTCAGGGGGTCACTATGCAAGGTTCGGTATTCAGATCAACTTTAATTCCCAGCAGAGTGCAGTTGCAAAAATTTGAAGTTATACAGATTGAAGATGTTTCTGATCGAGAGTCCCAGAATAGGCTTGGTGAGATGCTACTTGGCCGTAAATTTAAAGACGGATCTTAGATAGACAATAACTTTATTTAGATCTCAACCTTGATTCTTGCAACTCTAACCCTAACTATAAGCTATACGAAATAGGTATTATCCAAATGCGTATAGTAAAATGGTAAGGGGATTCTTATGAGAATGGACAAGCTGACTAGTAAGTTTCAACTGGCAATTGCTGATGCTCAGTCTTTGGCATTAGGTCGAGATCATCAAATGATTGAGCCCGCTCATTTATTGAGTGCTATGCTGGATCAAGATGGCGGTACGGTCAGGCATTTATTAGGCATTGCGTTAATTGATGTCAATAAATTAAAACTGGCTTTAATAGAAATCATGGATGCATTGCCCCAGGTTCAAGGAACAGAAGGTGATATTCATGTATCTAATGATCTTGCAAGGCTCCTCAATATTTGTGACAAGTCAGCGCAAAAAAGAAAAGATCAATATATCTCCAGCGAGTTGTTTGTTTTAGCGTGCCTGGAAGATCGTGCGGCATTAGGCATGATCATGAAAGAGTTAGGTGGTACGAAGAAAAGTATAGAAGATGCCATCGATAAAATTCGAGGTGGTCATGTGGTAGATGACCAAAATGCAGAAGAACAACGTCAAGCTCTGGAAAAATTCACCATTGATTTAACTGAAAGAGCTGAACAGGGAAAATTAGATCCGGTTATCGGGCGTGATAATGAGATCCGTCGAACCATACAGGTTTTACAACGCCGTACTAAAAATAATCCTGTGCTAATTGGTGAACCCGGCGTGGGAAAAACGGCTATACTGGAAGGTTTGGCCCAGCGTATTATAAATGGAGAGGTTCCAGAAGGACTAAAAGATAAAAGAGTATTATCGCTTGATATGGGGACCTTATTGGCTGGTGCAAAATTCAGGGGAGAATTTGAAGAAAGACTAAAAGCTGTGCTTAATGATTTATCCCGACAAGAAGGGAGAATCATTTTATTTATTGATGAACTACATACCATGGTTGGAGCAGGTAAAGCCGAAGGCGCTATGGATGCTGGCAACATGTTAAAACCAGCGCTTGCAAGAGGCGAACTACATTGCGTTGGTGCCACGACGTTAGATGAATATCGTAAATACATTGAAAAAGATGCTGCACTGGAAAGACGTTTTCAAAAAATACTGGTCGAAGAGCCTACCGAAGAAGACACAATTGCAATTTTGAGAGGCTTGAAAGAACGCTACGAATTACACCATGCGGTAGATATAACTGACTCGGCAATTGTTGCAGCGGCCACCTTATCGCAACGTTATATTACAGATAGAAATTTACCGGATAAAGCCATTGATTTAATTGATGAAGCGGCTAGCCGGATCAGAATGGAAATTGATTCTAAACCTGAAGAAATGGATCGTCTGGAACGCCGTTTAATTCAATTAAAAATCGAACAGGAAGCATTGAAAAAAGAAACGGATCAGGGTTCAAAAAAACGTCTTGAAAAACTCCAGCAAGAGATCAAAAGTCTCGATAAAAATTTTTCTGAACTTGAAGAAATCTGGAAGGCAGAGAAAGCTGCTTTACATGGTTCGCAATCTATCAAAGAAAATCTTGAACGAGCCAGATTAGAAATGGATACTGCAAGACGTGCTGGTGATTTAGCCAGAATGTCAGAATTACAATATGGCCGCATTCCCGAACTTGAAAAACAACTGGATATGGCAGCTCAAGTTGAAATGCAGGATATGAGGTTGCTAAGAAATAAAGTGACAGAGCAGGAAGTCGCTGAAGTTATCTCATTGTGGACAGGGATCCCCATCAATAAAATGCTTGAAGGTGAAAGAGATAAATTACTTCGCATGGAGGAAGCGTTACACAAAAAAGTTATCGGCCAGGATGAGGCGGTAAATGTAGTATCAAACGCTATACGTCGTTCAAGAGCTGGTATTTCAGATGCAAATCGACCTAATGGCTCCTTTTTATTTTTAGGGCCAACTGGTGTTGGTAAAACAGAATTGTGTAAAGCATTATCTTTCTTTTTATTTGATACTGAAGAATCTATGATCCGTGTTGATATGTCAGAATTTATGGAGAAACATTCCGTAGCCAGATTAATTGGTGCTCCTCCAGGCTATGTTGGTTATGAAGAAGGGGGATATTTGACAGAAGCAATTAGAAGACGTCCTTATTCGGTCATTTTATTGGATGAAATCGAAAAAGCACATTCCGATGTTTTTAATATTTTATTGCAGGTTTTAGATGATGGAAGATTGACTGATGGTCAGGGACGTACCGTCGATTTTCGAAATTCTGTAGTGGTGATGACCTCTAATCTGGGATCGGATGAAATTCAAAACATGAGCAGGGAAGGTAGTGAATATGCAGCTATAAAAAATACCGTGATGAATAGTGTTAATCAACACTTTAGACCGGAATTTATTAATCGTATTGATGATATTGTAGTGTTTCATCCGCTTCAATCTGAGCAAATCAAAAGTATTGCAGCTATTCAAATTGAAATACTTAAAAAACGCTTATTAGAACAGGAGATTGATTTAGAGATCTCCGATGAAGCCCTTAGTCTGATTGCCGACGCAGGTTATGATCCGGTTTATGGTGCCAGACCTTTAAAAAGAGCGATACAGCAACGACTGGAAAATCCGCTGGCTCAGGAAATATTATCAGGGCACTACGGTAGTGGTGATAAAATTACGATTGAGAAAGAAGCTGAAAACCTGGTGATACTTAATAGGTAACCTCAACTCGGGATAAGATAATAGTTACGAGTTACGAGTTACGAGTTACGAGTTACGAATTTCGAGGTGCGAGAAAGAGCTAAAAAATATAAACCAGGCTGTTTGCGCAGAATTAATAGTTTTTCGCACCTCGCACCACAGATTTTATTAAAATTTAGTTTTAAAAGTCTGGCCTTCAGTTTTAATGGCGGCTTGTTTTCCACTTAAGCGCAGTTTTAATGACAGATCATGTCGAGACTCCGCGTAATGTATAGCTTGCTCCTGGGTAATTTCACCAATATTCACCAATTCATACAAAGACTGATCGAATGTCATCATGCCTTCCATATGATTACTGGCAATGGCTTTAGATAGCTCATCCAATTGGCCGCGTTTAATAATATCCACAATTTCAGGTACTGCCATGGTGACTTCCAGGGCTGGAACTCTTTTTCCATCTTTATTTTGTAGTAATCTTTGAGAAATAATGCCCTTAAGCACACTTGATAGCTCAGTCATGATATGACCTTGCATTTCAGTGGGAAATAAATTGCGGATCCGTTCGAGTACCTGTTTCGCATTATTTCCGTGAATAGTGGCCAGGCACAAGTGACCTGTTTGGGCATAACTTAAAGCGTATTCCATGGCTTCTGTATCTCTTATTTCACCAATTAGAATAACATCCGGGGCTTCTCGCATCGCATTTTTTAAAGCATTAGAATAATTTTTGGTATCAACTCCAATTTCACGCTGATCGATAATGGACATTTTATGTTCATACAAAAATTCGATAGGATCTTCAATCGTTAAAATATGCCCGGAATCAATGGAATTTCTGTGTTCGATAAGGGCTGCCAGTGTTGATGATTTTCCTGAACCTGTAGGGCCACAAACCAATACCAGACCAGCTCGCTCCATTACCAGATTAGTAATTTGCTTCGGCAGTTTGAGATCTCTAATAGTTGGTATATCTGATTTAATATGCCTTAAAACAATACCGACTTCACCACGCTGCATAAATACATTGACTCTAAATCGACCTACTTCACCAGCAGAATAGGCGAAATTACTTTCCCAATTTTCCTCAAAGTCTTTGATTTGTTCATCATTCATGATGGAGTAAGCTATTTTCTTAATGGCTCCAGGAGGCAGAGCACTTGAGCCTATGGCTGTTGAAACTCCTTCAATTTTCATATGAGGTGGTGCCCCAGTACTAAAAAAGAGATCTGAAGCATTTTTTTCAGCCATTAGTCTTAATAGTAAATTGATATCCACGAAAACCTCGCTAATTACCTTAATTAACCTGAAAAATATGAAACGTCTACACGCCCTAGTATTTCCAAGGGAATACTTCTGGCGGAACAAACGAATCTAAGATAATAGTAGCACAATGATTGGCTGGCAATGGGTTTGAGTATAAATCACGTGTTTCATTAATATTTTTCGGAATAGATTATTTTCTTATATTAGAACACTTTAATAGTATATAAACGTATTAAATTATTTTAGTTTGTTGTTTTTTAAAGAAAAAATTTCAAGGGGTTGTGATCTGTGTAACATATTTAGAAAAATTTATTCTATATTGTAGTAAATAGAAGGAACTTTCCAGCTCTGTTAGGGACTAACTGGATGTACGTATAAGTTAGTCCCAAATTTTTTTTACTCTTCTCTCCTCCCCAATTTTGAGTAGAGGTCACGCCCGGCCTGATCTGTCAATCAACACCGGGCTTTTTTTTGTCTGAAATAATACAATAGTAGCGAGTTTTGAGAAAAGAATTGAACTGGCCATAGTTTCTGAACATACTGTGCTCGCAACTCGCAACTCGCAACTCGCAACTCGCAACTCGCAACTCGCAACTCGCAACTCGCAACTCGCAACTCGCAACTCGCAACTCGCAACTCGCAGCTCGCAACTTAAACCAGTTTAATATTTAATCTATCCACCAAATTACTATCTTTCAATAACTCTTTTGCTATTACAATGTCAGGTGCAAAAAATCTGTCTTGCTCATAGTTTTTGACTTGTTGTCTTAAATCCTGATGAAACTCATTCAGCATGGGAGATGTTTTTAAAGGTTTTCTAAAATCAATTCCTTGCGCTGCAGCTAAATATTCAATAGCTAAAATACCATTTACATTATCGTTGAGATCAGTAAGACGTCTGGCGGCAAATGTTGCCATACTTACATGATCTTCCTGATTAGCAGAAGTTGGCAGGCTATCAACAGAGGCTGGATGTGCTAATGATTTGTTTTCACTGGCAAGAGCCGCAGCCGTAACCTGAGCAATCATAAAACCTGAATTGACGCCACCATTTTTAACCAAAAAGGCAGGTAATCCCGATAGATGTTTATCTACTAAAAGAGCTGTTCTTCTTTCAGCAATAGCACCAATTTCTGAAACAGCCACAGCAATAGCATCTGCCGCAAAAGCAACGGGCTCTGCGTGAAAGTTGCCTCCTGATAAAATATCTCCATCTTGACAAAAAACTAGAGGATTATCAGAAACCGCATTGCTCTCGGTTAATAGAATGTCTGAGGCATAGCGTAATTGCGTTAAGATAGCACCCATTACCTGAGGCTGACAGCGAAGAGAATAGGGATCCTGTACTCTTGTACAATCTAGATGAGAATGTCTGATTTCACTTCCATTTAATAGTTGACGGTATAGAACTGCAGCATCAATTTGTCCCTTGTGTCCTCTAATTTGATGAATTCGATCATCAAATGGCGTATCGGAACCTGCAGCAGCATCAACCGATAGTGCTCCACAGTATGAAGCTGCGGCATAGTTTTGTTCTGCTTCAAATAGACCCTTAAGTGCCAGCGCAGTGGAGGCCTGAGTACCATTTAAAAGAGCCAGGCCTTCTTTTGGACCCAGGATAACAGCTTCTAAACCACAAGTTTTTAAAGCCTTTTCAGCCGTTATCTTTTCTCCTTTAAAAAAGACTTCTCCTACACCTAATAAGGTTGCGCTCATATGTGCCAATGGTGCCAGATCACCGGAGGCACCAACGCTGCCCTTTAGGGGAATAACGGGTGTAATGCCATGGTTAATCAGATCACAAAGCGCATCAATAATATGTGCTCGTATGCCTGAATAACCTTGTGAGAGACTGTTGACCTTTAAAAACATCAGCAGCCTCACAGTATCAATATCCATAGCACTTCCAGTACCCACTGCATGAGAAAGCACCAGACTTCGTTGTAGTAGCTCCAAATCTTTATCTTCAATTCGAGTACTAGCAAGAATACCAAAACCGGTATTGATGCCATAGACTGTTTGGTTTTCATCTAACAGCTTTTGCACTGTAGCTGCGCTAGCCATAATGCCCTGACGACTCTCAGCTCTTAATTCAACCTTGCAAGTTGATCCCCAAATTTCTTTTAATTGGGTTAAATCCAATTCACCTGGATGTATTTTGATAGTTTTCATAATAGTTCTCTACTTTCTTGTAGCTGTTATTGTCAGTTAGTGACGAGATTCGAGATAAACATAAAATAATCGTTCTAAATCCTTTTCTTGTGACTCACCACTATTATATTTTAAACTTTTCTCGCAACTCGCAACTCGCAACTCGCAACTCGCAACTCGCAACTCGCAACTCGCAACTCGCAACTCGCAACTCGCAACTCGCAACTCGCAACTACTCAAAACATCCCTGTTTTTCGCCCTTCGGGCCAGCTAAAGCTGTTCAAAAATTGCTCCTGCATTTTTGTCGCAAGTTGCAACTGTCCTAATCCACCATTGGCAAATTTAAGCCCTGTTCTTTGGCACAATCTATAGCAATTTGATAACCGGCATCTGCATGTCTCATAACACCTGTTGCTGGATCATTAGTAAGCACTCTGAGTAATCGTCTATCAGCATCTTCACTGCCATCACAAACGATCACCATGCCTGAATGTTGAGAAAATCCCATACCTACACCACCACCATGATGTAAACTAACCCAGGTGGCACCACTTGCTGTATTGAGCAAGGCGTTAAGTAATGGCCAATCAGATACAGCATCTGAACCATCTTTCATGGCTTCAGTCTCTCGGTTCGGGCTGGCGACAGATCCTGAATCTAAATGGTCACGGCCTATTACTACAGGTGCTTTTAACTCACCATCTCTGACCATTTTATTAAATGCTAATCCCAGAAGGGCTCTT
>JBFFIY010000040.1:0-36671 GCA_041556195.1 Enterobacterales bacterium | reverse complement strand
TAGATAACTTTGAGTCAAATCCGAGCTCAGATCTGAATCAAGGTTCAACTGAAGTCATACAAAATTCTCAGGTTGATGTTGAGTCTGACGCTACAAACGCTGGAACAGCGCTCTTTTCAACCCAGGATATCGTCCTGAACTCTTTAAAAGTTGAAGAAGGTAAAGCCCCTGTATTTGAAACACCCTTTGTCGAGGTTGAACCAGAACAAAGAGGACTCATCAGGGAAGCCGACATTTTCAAAAGAAATAAACACCTTAAAATATTGCTTCATACCGCCTGGCGTCAGCCAGTTAACGACGAAGATAATGCAGATCCGGTTAGATTGTTGGGTGGTGAAGATTTTGCTAAAGAATACGACAAGTTGGGTCATAAAATAGATCCTTCTGAAATCAATGAACCAACAAACTCAGCAGATCCTGGATTTGCAATAGATGATTTAAATAGTTCTCCTATAGATGCAGCAGATAATTTATCAGAAACAATCTCTGAGGACATGACATCTAACCAAAGTTCAAATATCCTCACAGAAAATTGTGTGCCTGTTAAGCTAAATGAAGACTTACAACAAACTGATCTCACCACAGAACAAGGTACTCTCATCACAGAACAAGGTACTACGGAACCTGATCTACAAGAAAATATTAACCTGAATGCTGATTTTCCATCAACAAGTAGTGCTCCAACTATCGGTGATCCAACTATAGATGATCTAACTATAGAGAAGTCAGCAACTAAAGATAGTGTTGAAGCTCATCTGGCAGATCATCTGGCAAGGAATGATGACTTATTACCTCCCTGCTCCAGTACGCTTGTTCCTGAGTCCATATTCCACCTATGGCAACTTGATGGAAAAATCACAGTTCATGTCAAAAGGTATTTACATATCAATCTGAATTTAGTTTATCGCCATCCTGGACAAAAACTGGTAGATATTTACCAACTGGATAGAATTGGTACTGAAATTTTCAATGAAAAGGCAACAGAAGAAAAAAGCTGGCAATTACTGGACTGGCAAGCTCCTGCTTCAACAGATATATATTCCTTAGAAGGTGAAACCGAATCCTCTAAGGTCACTATAGATATCTTAAAATCGTACGTTATTAATCAATCTAAGCGTGTTAAAAGCCAGGAAATACATTATTTCGACCATCCACTCATTGGCGTGTTAACGCTAATCACGCCTTATCAACCTCAACTAGCACCAGAAGAGGAAATCACTGAAACTGAACTGGCTAGTGAAAAGATAGCCTCTGAAACAGCCCCAGCTCCAGATAGTGAAACCTCTGGCATAAATATTCCTCTTAAACCTTAAACTAATTTCCCCCTTATAGGTTGCTCATGACTGATTGTTCATTAAAGGTTAATCACTTTTGTCAGGCAATCGAGAACATGGCATAATAACCCGCTGATTTACCAGGCTGACATAAACCTGGATTCATATTATTCAGGGCTACCATTATTAAAACCATTAAAATCATCCATATTTTCTTAATCTTCTTCATTGCCATCCTTTTGCCTGGTTGTTTGAATACGTCAACTACAAGCAATGAATCGGATCAAATTAAATCTCTCAATGACTCACAACGAGTTGAGCTTGCCATTAAAGCTTTGCAAAGGGGTCAGGAAAAACCCGCATTGCTTTATCTTGAACAGATCCTGGCTCATGATAGTAAAAACAAACTTGCTCGCATGCTTATAAAACAGATCACGATTCCCTCTGAAATTTATTTTGGCAAAAAATTTAAAACTTATTCTATTAAAAAAGGAGATAGTCTCGCATTATTAGCAAGAAAACATCTTGATAATGAATTGAAGTTTTATGCACTGGCTAAATACAACCAGATCGCTGATCCTTCAAAATTACAACTTGGAAAGAAAATAAAAATACCAATCGTTATACGGCAAAAGAATAAAGCTGATGTACCGGTTAAAACAGTAGAAAATATTGATAAATCTTCCCCGTTCAAACAACTTTTACTTGATGCTGAAAAATTAGAAGGCAAAGGTCAATTTCATCTGGCAAATCAGATCTGGAAGCAGCTAGAAAAAGAAACTGATTATAAAACTCTGGCCCAAAAACAAATCAAACTTAATCTAAAAAAGTCAGAATGGTTAAACACAAAAGAGCAATTATCAATGCTCTTAAAAAACAATGAAACAGATAGTTATTTTAAGCTGCTAAAACAATCAAAGATTAATTCATTAGATAAAATTGCTGACCAACAACAGTGGAAAAATTATGTCGATACCATCACTGACAATTATCACAAACGAGCTGTTTCTTTATATCGTCAACAAAACCTGGAACCGGCAATTGCTCTATGGGATGACATTTTATTTCTAAATCCCACTTTTGAAACGGCTAAAATTTACAAAGAACGTGCCAATAGCTTATTACAGAAGCTTAATGAGTTTTGATTTCAAGGCTATTAAGCTTGGGAAAAAAGTTTGTTATTCTATTTTTGTTGATCTTCTGCCTCGTCATTATTGACATCTTGAGAATTGGTTTTCTTTTCCAGGTGTTCTACCATTCTGTTAAAAGAGCGATAAAGCAGTGAAAGTTCATCATTACCATTAACGGGTATACGAGTGGAATAATTACCGGAAAAGACTTTATCTAATGCCCTGTTTAACATCATTAAGGGCCTTGTCAGGCGATAAGTTAATAGATAAATACCAAGCACAACCGTTAAAAGTGTAACTAACATCAATACTATCATCATCCATGCGGTCACTGTCGATGCACTGGTTAAGGCATCTTGTGCTAAACCTAAATATGCCTGCCCTACTTGCTTATCTCTATAATAAATGGGACTGGTAAACTTAAATATAAGTTCATCTTTTGTGGTTGATGTATCTGTTACTTTAATATTTGTGTCTTCATAGACCTTTGTTCCCGATAAATCGTCTTTATATGGTTTATTTATTAAAGAAGAGTCATGGCTGCCTCGTACCAGATTGTGTCTATCAACAATGGTTAATGACAAAAAAGTTTGTTGTCTTTGTAAATCTTCTACCAGAGTTTGCACAGCAACATAATCTTCTATCAATAAATCTTCTGCTGATTCAACGGCTATCATACTCATAAGAGAGCCACCATGGTCAAATACGATATTGGTCATAGCTTTATATTGTAAATGGTTGACCGTTATTACACCTATGGACATGACTAAGGCCACAACTGAAACCATTATTACGGTCCATTTGAACCTTAGAGGAATAAATTTATGTTTTTTCTGTTGTTTTTTATGATGGCGAATTTGGTAACGGGTTTCATTTAACGATTCTAATAATTCATCTGCTGACTGTACTCTTTGCTCCAAATCCTTTTTTAATAATTTACCAATCAAATCAACAAAAACTGTAGGTACATTTTCAACTTTGGCTTTCAAAGGTGTCGGTTGGTTCGCAAGGATCAGGTTAAATAGTTTTTGGTTGTTTTCTGCTTCAAAAGGTAGAGTTCGTGCCAGCATGAAGTAAAATAAAACACCAAGAGCATAGAGATCGGTTCTTTGATCAGTAGAAACTTTAAGAAGTTGTTCCGGTGACATATATTCTGGCGTTCCAACCACCATTTTTTCATCTGTAACATCGATCTTGTGCTTTTCAAAATGGGCAATACCAAAATCCAGGATCTTAACCAGACCACTGTCATTGTCATAAATAAGGTTAGCCGCTTTAATGTCTCGATGAATAACTCCTTGTTGATGAGCATATTTGATGGCTTCCGTCGCTTGAATGGCAATATCTACAATTTTTTCTATCGAATCAAATGGATTTTCTTCCATTTGTTGTTCTAATGTACGCCCTTTTAACAGTTCCATAGCAAGATATGGCTTGCCCTGAAACTCGCCAACATCATAGATAGTCACAATATTAGGGTGGGACAAATTACCAGCGGCTTTGGCTTCTTGTATGAATAGCTGTTTGTAATTCTCATCATCGCTATATTGGTGACGGATGAGTTTAATGGCTAATATACGATCTATTCTTGGATCATAGGCTTTTATCACATCCGCCATAGAACCCATGCCCATTTCGCCCAGGTATTGATAGCGTCCAACCAATCCAGGCTGTTTCTTTGAAGGTTGATTTTTGGGTTGAGTTGATGACTGAGACATTATTGTAAAATTTTATGAAAACTTATTTATTAACAAGACCTGTAGCATAACAGGGATTGAAAATGGATTCTTGTAATTATTAATACATACCAGACCCTAACAACTATAGGATTTCAAAATACATTATTTTAATGTTTCGGGAAATAAATGGAACGACAAGAATGAAAAAAGCCGGTATTCAATAGAAATACCGGCTTCTGGAGTCATTTTGCTTAAATAGCAATGAATTATGAGACTTAGTTAACCATAGGAAGAAATCCATAATTTTCAGAATAATAAAGCATTTGTTTTACGAAAGATTCAGGATATTCAACCTTCACATCCGTTATTTTGTCACCTTCTCTGACTGCTACCAAAACTGGATTAATAAATCCACTGTATGGGGCCACATCCAATGAGCGGTATCTTTGCAAGACTTCTTTATGTAGCTTTGAATCAACCTTAACACCATAGGTTTCGACCAATTCCTGCGCAGCTCCAAAATCACCTTCAGATTTAATTCTTTGCATATCTTTGAGCAATTCTCCAAACAACTCTCTGACTTTTTGATAATCATTAACAATAAAGTACGTTTTACTATCACGAATTATTTTTTCGACAGCTTTACTTGCCTGGGCTCTTTCAAATACCCAGCTAGCCACTAGTTGGCGATTTCTCATATGATCTTCTTCAATTTCATCACCAGGTTCAAGTCGATAAAGTTGTGTCATCATGCCATTTCTGAAATATCGATCATAAGAGGCCTTACCGGCTTCCAGGTTTTCAACGAGTCCTAGTTCAATCATTTTAGGATCCATTAAAAAATATAATCCAACCAGATCTGCACGCGCTTCTTCCATTGTAGAAGAATATTGTTTCAGGGTTTCTTTCGGTGTTCCAACACCTTTATTTAACCTACCTGAAGCATGTCCGATAACTTCATGCATATCAGTATGCAGTTTACTTGCCAGCTCTCCATATTTTTTTGATCTCGCGATTTCCGCTTCAGAATAAGCAAATTCTTCTAAAGTTTTTCCTCGAGCTGCACTATAGGTATCAACTATGTTACCCAAACTCACGGATTTAGAACCATGTCCTGCTCTTATCCAATTGCTGTTAGGAAGGTTAATACCGATAGGGGTTGAAGGTGAAGCGTCACCGGATTCAACTACAACCGTTATGACTTTTCCTGAAATACCTTTCACTTTTTTCTTTTTATGCTCATCCATGATACTTGAATTGTCTTCAAACCATTGAGCATTATCAGCGATAGCCGAAATCACTTTAGTAGCTTCTTCATCTCTGAATGAAACCACTGATTCATATGAGCCTCTATAGGCCAATGGGTCACTGTACACCTCAATAAAACCATTAACGGTATCAACACTGGATTTTATATCTTTAACCCATGCAATATTATATTCATCAAAATCTTTTAAATCTCCAGAGCGATAATATTTAATTAATTTTTCTAAGGAGTCTTTATGCTCAGGCGTTTCTGAAAAGGCTACGGCTTTTTCCAACCATGCAACAATCTGCTCTATAGCAGGAGAATACATTCCACCAACTTTCCAGATTTTTTCAACGAGTTTTCCATTTTCTTTGACAAGTTTTGAATTTAACCCCCATGAAGGAGGTGTGTTACCTTTAGGTTTTGCTGCATAAAAATCTTCAACTTCTTTTTGAGTGACACCTTCATAAAAGTTAACCGCTGATGCTATTACTTTATCAACACCCTTGGCTTTACTAACCTTTTTGGCGTCAAAAGTTGCATCAAACATCACCTGTTTAAGCTCATCTATCAATAATGCAAGCTTTTTGTCTGCTGCCAGCCCTTTATCAACACTTTGATCAACAAGTGATTTAAATTCATCAAAGCTAAAAGCCGGTGTAAATTTATTGTTAGAATAATGGTGATGGATCCCGCTTGAAAACCAAACTCTTTTAGTATAAACCATAAAATTCTTAAATAATTCGCTGGTTCTGTCACCAGAATAGTTTTTAACAATTTGCTCTAGTATATTTCTGATCCTGAGGTTATATCGATAATTTTGATCCCAACTAATATCTCGACCAGACAAAGCCGCTTCATATAAATAGTAAAGCTCTGTCTTTCTTTCTAATGATAGAGTTTCAAATCCTGGAATTCTGTATCTTAACAAACGTAAATCGGCAAACCGATCTGCTACAATTTTAAATTCAGACTGCTCTTTTGAAGTCCCTGTAGTTTCATCTTGCTTTTTTGTCGCCATTTTTTTTACATTTTTAGCAACTGATGACTTTGGTTCAGTAGTTGAAGTCACTGTCTCAGTAGTTGAAGACTCCTGCCCACAACCAGTTAACACAAATCCTGTTAATACTACCAGCATGGTTTTTTTAATATTATTCACTCGCCCACCCTTTTAAGAAGTTATTGTAAAAAGCTGAAGGCAGTGTACCACAGTAAGATAAAGAGCTATATCGCAAGAGTTTGTACCCGCTCCATCTCAAGCTGCAGGTGGAACGGGTATAAGGCTCAATTTAAGATTATCAAAGAGCGTATTTTTAGGTAGAATACAGTCTCTGGATTAAACTCTGAGCCAATCTTAGTGCTTTATCACTCCATTTCTATTAAAAATACCGATTCAATGTTGCAATTACGTCGGTCTATTGCAAAGCAAAAACAGGCAGTGTTACTTGAAACTCCTGATACTGGAACAGTAGATACCTCAAGTATTCCTATATCCATATATGCCTTTAATCCTGTTGCCACCTTAAAATTTCAACAAGGAGTTTGCATTACAGAAGGATTTGATCTACCAAATAATCTTATCAAGTCACCTTTTAAAGCCATTAAATACCTAATCGGGATTTATGCTCAGAAAGATAGCGGTCAATATCCCTTTGAGGGAGGATTAATGGGATATTTTGGTTACCAGTTTGGTAATCAGCTTGAGGCTATTAACACCCATTACAATGACCATTTATCCTTACCTGATCTGTGGCTGGGTTATTTTCCTGTAGCTATCATCATTGACCAATATCAAACCACCATTTCAATTGTTGGCCTTCCTGAACAACAGTCTCATGCCGATGAACTTTTGAAATGGATTGAACAGATCCACGAAACAACGTTTGAACCATTTAAGCTTGTCAGCGATTGGCAAAGTAATATGACTTATGAAGACTATTTTAAAAAGTTTTCAGATGTACAAGACTACCTTTTTGCCGGAGATTGTTATCAGGTAAATTTGGCACAGAGGTGGCATGCACAATTTCGCGGTTCTAACTGGAGCTCCTATGAAAAACTATTTCAACAAAACTCAGCCCCCTTCTCTGCATTTATTAATCTGGATGAAAACCTGTCAATTATGAGTCTATCTCCTGAAAGGTTTATTTCATCAACTAATAAAGATGGTACATACCATTGCGAAACTCGCCCTATAAAAGGTACTCGTAAACGCTCTGAAAACTTAACCGAGGATCTAAATTTAATTGATGAACTTGCTTCCAGTACAAAAGATAAAGCAGAGAACGTAATGATAGTCGATTTAATGCGTAACGATTTTAGCAAGGTTTGCGAATCAAATTCAGTTAAAGTAACAGAATTATTCAAAATTGAAACATTTCCTGCTGTTCACCATCTGGTATCTACAATAACAGGAACATTAGCTAAAAGTTTTGATTCTGTAGACTTACTTCAAGCCTGTTTTCCGGGTGGTTCTATTACTGGAGCCCCAAAAAAAAGAGCTATGGAAATTATTGCTGAATTGGAGCCTGATGAACGCTCCGTCTATTGTGGCAGTATTGGTTATATCAGCAATACGGGTAATATGGATACCAATATAGCGATACGCACTTTAGTTTGCCAGGAAAATACTATTTATTGTTGGGCGGGTGGAGGACTCGTAGCAGATTCTGACGTCGAGCTTGAATATCAGGAAACCCATCATAAAGTATCTACAATTTTACCTCTGCTCTAACCAATACAATAACCATCAGGAGATGAGTGTAACAATGAGTAATGCTTTTCATACCAATTATAAAATTCAGGTAGTTTAATTTTGAAAAATTGGAACATTACGGAAATTCAAAACGCCTTATCTGATTATAAAATGCCAGACAAGGTTTCCACTGTCCATCTTGAAACCCAGAAGCTTGCAGCAGTGCTCGTTGCCTTGATAGAGTCTCATTCCGGATTAGATATTGTACTCACTCGACGAGCCAAACATTTGCGACATCATCCGGGGCAAGTAAGTTTTCCAGGTGGAAAATGGGATAAATCTGATCATACGTTATTAGATACAGCAGTAAGAGAAGCACAGGAAGAAATAGCTCTTCCAAGTGAACAGTTGAAAATATTAGGTACTTTTCCTGGCCACAAAACCACCTCTGGTTTTGATGTTACGCCAATTGTTGCTTTTAGCAATTATGCAGGCCCCTGGACACCTGATTTTAATGAAGTCGACTCTGTTCTTACAGTGCCACTTAGCTGGGTCATTGATGAGAGTCGTTGGAGAATTGAAACAGGAATTTTCAAAGGTGAACCACATCAATATAGAGTTAGCTGGTGGAAGCGTTACTTAATATGGGGGGCAACTGCTGAAATGTTATTTAACTTTCGACGGTGCTTAAAAAATTCTTGCCTATAATTAAATTTAAACACACTATTTTCAATGTGTATGAAGAAGTAGGATCATCTCTTGCGTACAATTGAAGGATGCATCCCTCTTAGTTCCCTGATACTATCCAACATATTCATTTTTTAAAGTAAATTCATTATGGCTCTGAGTGTATTCGATATGTTTTCCATAGGTATTGGTCCTTCAAGTTCTCACACTGTTGGACCAATGAAAGCAGCACTACAATTTGCTGAAAAATTACAAACTCAATCTCAAAAAACCGCTAAAATCAAATGTGAACTGTTTGGTTCCTTAGGCCAAACAGGAAAAGGGCATGGTGCTGATAAGGCTATTATATTAGGAATTGAAGGCGAACATCCCGATTCCACAGATCCTGACGAAGTCCCGGAAAAACTGTCCAGAATAGCTAAAACACGTCGGATCCGTTTAATGGGTGATATAGAAATACCTTTTAGCATCAACGACGATCTTATCTGGCATCGTAGAAAATCCTTACCTAAACATCCAAACGGCATGCTATTTAGTGCTTATGATCAAGATCAAAACCTTTTATTGAGCAGAACTTATTATTCTGTTGGTGGCGGATTTGTAGTTAATGATAACCAGCAGGAAGACGAACCTATTATAGCTGACCAGACACAAATACCATTTCCTTTTTCTACTGGTGAAGAATTATTAGATTTATGTGGTAAGCAGCAAATGAAAATTAGCGATATAATGCTTGCTAATGAAAAAGCTTTCCGCCCAGAACAAGAAACAAAAACAGGACTTTTGAAGATCTGGCAAGTAATGGAACAATGTATAGAAAGGGGTTGCCAAAGGGATGGCGTATTACCAGGTGGTTTAGAAGTAAAACGACGGGCACGTTCTATTTATCATAAGTTAATTGCTGAAGGACACAAACCTGAAAATGACCCACTTTATTTATTGGACTGGATAGACTTGTACGCATTGGCCGTCAATGAAGAAAATGCCGCTGGTGGAAGAATTGTAACGGCTCCAACTAATGGAGCAGCAGGTATCATTCCTTCAGTACTAAAATATTTTTGCATGACAAAAACAGATTACGATGATGATTCTATCATCAGATTTTTACTAACGGCTGCAGCCATTGGAATTTTATATAAACTGAATGCTTCTATTTCTGGTGCGGAAGTTGGTTGTCAGGGTGAAGTTGGTGTCGCCTGTTCTATGGCAGCCGGAGCCTTAACAGAAGTTATGGGTGGTAGTGCATTGCAAGTAGAAAATGCCGCTGAAATAGGAATGGAACATAATCTTGGACTCACTTGTGATCCAATCGGTGGACTTGTCCAAATTCCTTGCATAGAAAGAAATGCAATGGCTTCAGTTAAAGCAATCAACGCCGCAAGACTTGCACTTAGAGGCGATGGAGGACACAGTGTATCACTTGATAAAGTTATCTTAACTATGAAACAAACAGGGAAAGATATGCAAACCAAATACAAGGAGACAGCTCGAGGTGGACTTGCTGTCAATATCATCGAGTGTTAGTTATACCCAAATCATTCAAAATGCTAATTTCAGTGAAAATTAGAATCACTTTAGGTGAAGCGAAGCCCTACCTCTTTGAATCACGCAACTTAAATGATTAGGAGTATAGTTATCAATATTTGATTTTAAATAATTCAAAAATAGAGTTAATCAAGCCAATATTATACTAATAACTTCTTTGAAATATTTAAAAATAATCAGATAACTTTAAACCACCCTACTCTATGAACAAAAAAATTCATTACATTTTTATCAAAAAACAATAAATAAGCTCTTAGCAAAAAAAACGCGTTTATATAAAACAAACGTAAAATTTAACACTTTTTATTTTAATAATAAGATTTTGGGCTTTAAAACCCTTTAATTGAGGTAATTTTATACATTTTTATAAAATATACTTTGAATTCAATATGATTAATGCTATAGAATATGCGTGAGTATTTTTATTTAAAAACTGGGAGTAACCTGATGGCTAAAAGTCCAAATACAAAAAATATGGCAGCTGCTAAAAAAGCACCAGCTAAAAAAGCAGTCGTTAAAAAAGCAGTCGTTAAAAAAACACCTGCTAAAAAGGCACCCGTTAAAAAAGTAGTTGCTAAAAAGGCACCTGCTAAAAAAACTGTTGCCAAAAAAGCACCTGCAAGAAAAGCGCCTGCTAAAAAAGCTCCAACAACTGCTCTTTCTTCAGTAGAAAAAGCGATAGCTGCTGCTCAGAAAATTGTTGATAGTGCAAGTACTAAATTAACTAAAGATCAGGAAGCTGTCGCTAAAGCTAAAACCGCTGCGGCCTCAAAAAAAGGGAAAGCAAAAGCAGCTGCTCAAGCTCGTGTTAAAGCCGCATCAGGAAAAGTAAAAGCAGCCAAAGGTGTATTAAATGATGCTAAAGCCAAATTAAAAGCAGCTCATGCTGCTGCCAAAACCGAAGCTAAAAAATCTTCTGATTTAGCAAACATTGTCAACAAAGTAGAAGCATACTCTGCTAAAGAATCTGCCAAAGTTGCCAAAGCTGCTGCAAATCTATTGATTAAGTTAGAAAAAGCACTTGAGAAAAAATATGCTGTTTTAGCTAAGGCAAAACCAAAAAAACGTAAGCCTAAAGCTAAGAAAGCTGCAGCTAAATAGGTTTTAAAAAAGAAAACTCAAAAAGCCCATTTATATGGGCTTTTTTTTATTTTGGCAATTTATTTCAATGTTCTTCTTTATAACCTCTCCAAATTTTAATAAAATCACACCTACACCATATTCTTACCTTGAGCGTATCTATGAATAACACCAAACATTGCAAATTATTAATTCTAGGCTCTGGCCCAGCTGGATACTCAGCGGCAGTTTACGCTGCAAGAGCAAATTTAAATCCCGTCATGATTACTGGTATACAACAGGGTGGACAACTAACAACAACCACAGATGTAGATAACTGGCCAGGAGATCATGAAGGTGTTCAGGGCCCGGAACTTATGTTGCGTATGCAAAAACATGCAGAAAGGTTTGGAACAGAAATCATTTTTGACCACATTCATACAGTAAAATTCGATAAAAAACCCTATCAACTCATCGGAGATAGTGGTACATACAGCTGTGATGCTCTTATTATAGCAACAGGAGCTTCTGCTCAATATCTTGGTTTAGACTCAGAAGAAGCATTTATGGGTAAAGGCGTCTCTGCCTGTGCTACCTGTGATGGTTTCTTTTACCGCAATCAAAAAGTAGCCGTTGTTGGTGGAGGTAATACTGCTGTTGAAGAAGCGCTTTATTTATCGAACATCGCGGCAGAAGTTCATTTGATCCATCGTCGGGACGCTCTTCGTTCTGAAAAAATTTTACAGGACCACCTTTTTGAAAAAGCTAAAAATGGAAATGTCGTACTGCACTGGAACAATACTTTAGATGAGGTATTAGGTGATGACATGGGGGTTACAGGTCTCCGATTAAAATCAACTTTAGATGGTTCCACATCGGAACTTGAACTTCAGGGTGTATTTATTGCCATAGGACATACCCCTAATACAGATATTTTTAAGGGACAACTCAATATGTCATCCGGTTATATCCAGGTAAAATCTGGCACCGAAGGCAATGCCACTGCAACAAGTGTTGAAGGAGTGTTTGCCTGTGGTGATGTTATGGATACAATCTACCGTCAGGCTGTTACTTCAGCTGGCACAGGTTGTATGGCTGCTCTGGATGCTGAAAAATATCTTGATCAATAATCTTAATTCATACTCAGGCATAGTAAAAAGATTTGATTGTAGTTGTAATTATTATTACTGTGCTTAAATGGTTTTCCAGATAACCTGTATATCACAGGTATAAATTAAATTTATGGATCCCCCACTTTTACCATTAGTAGAACACCCTACTGATTTTCCAGACGTCAGGGATGCATTGGTTGAACCTGATGGCTTACTGGCCGTTAGCCGTTTCCTAACTCATGATTTAGTATTTTCTGCCTATGAAAGAGGTATCTTCCCCTGGTTTAGTGAGGGCGAGCCTGTCTTGTGGTGGGCGCCTTCTAAGCGAGCTATACTCTCAACAAAAGAAATCAAAATCAGGAGAAGCCTGAAAAAAAGAATACGCCAGAGCCAGTTTAAAGTGTCCATAAATAAGGCCTTCGAAAAAGTAATTTCTCTCTGCTCTCAAGTTCCCAGAAAAGAGCAACAAGGTACGTGGATAACATCTGATATGATTCAAACTTATACCACTTTGTTTAACCTTAAAAAAGCCCACTCTATCGAAGTATGGCAAAATGAAAAACTCGTAGGAGGGTTATATGGTATCAAGCTCAATGGACTTTTCTGTGGGGAAAGCATGTTTAGTTTAGTTCCCGATGCCTCAAAGGTTTGCCTGGTAGCCCTCTGTCAGCATTTAAATCAACTTTCTTATCCTTTTATTGACTGCCAACTTATGACGCCTCATCTTGAGTTTATGGGCGCAGTTGAAATCACCAGAGATGATTTTCAGGAACTTTTAAAATCAGTTGAACAAAAACACATAACAAGGGATACCTCTCAATCTGATTGGTCCCCCCAAATGCTCGATCTCATCATAAAATGATTGATAATTCCCAAACCGTCCAGCTCTATATCACGACAGAACACAAGTGTTCTTATATCTCCGAGCAAATGGCATCTACAGTTTTTATTGATCCCTCTTTATCACCCAATATCATACTCTATGAACAACTGGCAAATAAAGGCTTTCGCAGAAGCGGCAAGCATATATACAAGCCTGAATGTAAACTCTGTGATCGCTGTATTTCAACTCGTATACCTGTAGAAAAATTTGCATTAAACAGAAGGTTTAAACGTGCTTTAAAGAAAAATATCGCGCTTAGTAAATATCAAATCAAACCTCAGTTTACCGATGAATATTTTGAGTTGTATTCGCGCTACATAAAACATCAACATGCTGATGGAGATATGTATCCACCGAACAAGAAACAATTCGTTGAGTTTTTACTTGATGATTGGCCAGGAGCCTCTTTTATTGAATGGCGTCTTGATAACAGGCTGGTTTGTGTTGCTGTCACCGATGTGATGGAAAATGCCTGGTCAGCAGTTTATACATTTTATGAACCACAACTCTCAAAACTATCATTAGGAACATTTTCCATACTAGAACAAATTCGATTAGCAAAACTAGCAGGTTGCCAATATTTATACCTCGGTTATTGGATAAAAGACTGTCATAAAATGGCTTATAAGGGTGATTTTCGTCCAATTCAGTGTTTTTTTAATAATCAGTGGGTAGAACTGAGTTAATTTTTTGCTTGTTGAGGAAAGATCAGGCATTATAGCGCCCATAAAGTTTCCCTTAGTTGAACTATTGGGATTTCCCACCTTATTATTACTGGAGTTACTAATAGAGTATGGCTAAAGAAGACCATATTGAAATGCAAGGTACAGTACTTGATACTTTACCTAATACCATGTTTCGAGTGGAACTGGAAAATGGGCATGTTGTCACTGCACACATTTCTGGAAAAATGCGTAAAAATTACATTCGTATTCTTACTGGTGATACAGTTACAGTGCAACTAACACCATATGATCTATCTAAAGGTCGTATAACATTTAGAGCTCGCTAATTCATTTAGAGCACACTGTTCGCTTCTTTCCACTTCGTGTGAACCTAATCACTTGGTGCTAACCGAGCGCTCTTTCTGTCGACTCCTGTTTCTGCTAATACTAGCTAGTTAGTTTTCTAGCTACAAAAATTCTTGTATTTTTTAAGGATTTTCACAAAAATTGGGACTAAACTAAAAACTATTTTCCTCCCCAAAGGCGTCACTTAAGACGCCTTAAGAAGGCTTAAGGTTAAACCGTTATTTCATTCTTACTACTAAGAATTTCAAATTTCAATTTATCTTCATCAGGCACTAAATCAACTCTAACCTGCCCACCTTTACTCAATTCACCAAATAACAATTCATCAGCAAGTAAGCGTTTCAAGTTATCTCTGATGATTCGTGACATGGGTCTGGCACCCATGGTGTGATCATAACCTTTGTCTGCCAACCAATTTTTGGCTGCTTCTGTGATTTCAAGAAATACTTGCTTATCATCAAGTTGAGTTTGTAATTCAACAATAAATTTATCAACAATTGAATGAATAACCTGAGTAGATAAATGATTGAACCAGACAATTCCATCCAGTCGATTTCTAAACTCTGGAGAGAATGTCCTGTTAATAGCTTCGAAATTGCGCAAGTTATTCTCACTAATGGCAAAACCGATCCCACCTTTACTGGCTTCTTCTGCACCAGCATTGGTGGTTAAAACAAGTACGACATTCCTGAAATCGGCTTTACGGCCATTGTTGTCAGTCAGGGTGCCATGGTCCATCACTTGAAGCAGTAAGTTAAACACATCGGGATGAGCTTTTTCTATTTCATCCAGTAAAACAACAGCATGTGGTGTTTTATTAATGGCTTCAGTTAACAAACCGCCTTGATCATATCCAACATATCCTGGAGGAGCACCTATCAAACGTGATACGGTATGGCGCTCCATATATTCGGACATGTCAAAACGAATCAGTTCAATGCCAAGACATTTAGCCAACTGTTTAGTTATTTCTGTTTTGCCTACCCCAGTGGGACCTGCCAACAAAAATGAACCTACAGGTTTTTCTTCTGCTCCCAGGCCAGAACGCGAAAGTTTAATTGCGGTTGAAAGCTGCTTTATGGCCTCATCCTGACCGAAAACGACCATTTTCAAGTTGCGTTCAAGATTTTTTAGCGATTTCTTATCATCAGTACTGACTGATTTAGTGGGAATTTTAGCCATTTTTGAAATCACAGTTTCAATTTCGTGTATGCCAATGGTTTTTTTCCTTTTTGATTCTTCACACAGTTGCTGACTTGCTCCAGCTTCATCAATTACATCAATAGCTTTATCTGGTAGGTGTCTATCATTGATATACCTGGCAGCTAAATCTGCTGCCGCTCTTAAAGCGTTACTTGAATATTTAACGTTATGATGACTCTCATATCTTCCTTTTAAGCCTTTAAGAATTTGATATGTCTCGTTAGCACTGGGTTCAATGATATCAATTTTCTGGAAACGGCGAGCCAGAGCCCTATCTTTTTCAAAAATGCCTCGATACTCCTGAAAGGTCGTAGAGCCCATGCAACGTAATTCACCAGAAGCCAATAGAGGCTTAATAAGATTTGAAGCATCCATAACGCCACCAGAAGCGGCACCCGCTCCAATGATGGTGTGAATTTCATCAATGAATAATATAGCACCCTCTTCTTCTTGAAGTTGATGTAACAGAGCTTTTAAACGTTTTTCAAAATCCCCACGATATTTGGTTCCCGCTAAAAGCGCGCCTAAATCAAGGCTGTAAATTTTGGCATCTTTTATAACATCTGGCACATCACCATCAAAGATTGATTTTGCTAACCCTTCTGCAATTGCCGTTTTTCCAACACCAGCGTCACCGACAAATAGAGGATTGTTTTTTCTTCGACGACAAAGGATCTGAATGGCCCGCTCTAGCTCATCACTACGTCCAATAAGAGGATCAATACGACCTTCAGCGGCTAACTCTAATAAATCAGTTGTATAAGCTTGCAAAGGACGCTGGGCTTCTTTTTTAGTTGGGATAACCTCTTCTTCTGTTATTGAGCTGTCACCTTCTTCTCCTGCAATTTTAGATATTCCATGAGAAATATAATTGACAATATCAAGTCGAGTAATTTCTTCTTTGTTAAGATAATAAACAGCCTGGCTTTCCTGTTCACCGAATATAGCCACCAACACATTTGCACCTGTAACTTCTTTTTTTCCCGAAGATTGCACATGAAAAACAGCGCGTTGCAGTACTCGTTGAAATCCAAGAGTTGGTTGAGTATCTCTTTCAGATTCAGTTTCTGGTAATAGGGGTGTTGTTTCATCGACAAAAACTGACAATTGACGATGAAGATTTTCAATATTTGCACCACAGGAACGTAGTACACCAACAGCAACAGAATTATCCAGGAGTGCTAACAATAAATGTTCAACAGTCATGAACTCGTGTCGCTTATCTCTGGCTTGTTTGAAGGCCAAATTAAGCGTTAACTCTAAATCTTTACTTAACATTGCGCTACCTCTTACAACCTGAAAAAGCTTAGATTAAGCTTTTTCCATTACAGCCAAGAGCGGATGATTGTTCGTTCTTGCATCATCATTTACCTGCTCAACCTTCATTTCTGCTATTTCATTTCTGTACTGTCCACATATACCCTTTCCCTGATGGTGAATTTGCAACATAATTTTTGTCGCTTGTACCCGATCCTTTGAAAAAAACTTTTCTAAAACCTCAATAACATACTCCATTGGGGTAAAGTCGTCATTAACAAGTACCACCTGGTACATAGGAGGCTCTGCAATCTCAGGCTTCGACTCCTCAACCGAAACACCATTAGACTGTTGTTGCTCAAAATCATCATCCTTACCAGAAAGTCTAGTAGATAATCGAACATTTTGCCTAACAAACATAAATAAAAACCATTAAAGTTAGTATGTTTTACCAGTATAACATCCAGGCTTTTTAATATTTAGTACTTACTCAATAAATATCAAGCAAAAAACAGGCCGAAAAGGACTTTAAAAAATTTAATGTAACATTTAACAAAAAAGTAACTCTATGTGGCGATCTGTATGGTCAATAATATCTACTTGATAAGGCTTGTTTTACTTGCTAATTAATTGGACAAATAAAAAATGAAAACATTCATTTTTTATGAATTTCATCACAAATTGACCAATAAGATCCTTTTTTTTTGTGAAGAATTGTTATTTTGAGCTAATTTACTTGACAAAAAGCGCCAATTTTGACAAATGTTTTGTTACAGATTAACAATATTATATTTTATAAGTTAGTTCCTGTATTTATTGTGCGGGAACTCTGTCTAAGCATTAACAGGAAATAAACGTATGCAAAAAGAAAACGGAACGGTAAAGTGGTTCAACAATGCAAAGGGATATGGTTTTATCAAAGCTTCAGATGGTGGCGGTGATATTTTCGCTCACTACTCTACAATTGACATGGATGGTTATCGTAGCCTTAAGGCAGGGCAAGAAGTCTCATATGAATTGACACAAGGTCCTAAAGGTAAACATGCTATAAAAATTGAACTGGCAGATAGTTCAGATTAAAATATAAATTACCTAAAAAACCAGCTATAGCGGCTGGTTTTTTGCCCCAAAAATCACTTCAAAATATTTTCTCTCCAAGAAAACTGGCATATTGTCGGTCTATCTGTGCTTGTTTTCAATTTAAGCCTTGTTTCAGTGTTATCAACAGGTCTGAGCACTATTCTAATAAATGACATACTGCTATAATCCTGCCATTGATCACACTTTCAGGAATTAATCATGACAACACAAAATCCTACAATCATTTATACTCACACTGATGAGGCTCCTGCACTCGCTACTGCGTCTTTACTTCCCATAGTTAAGGCCTTTGCCAGTACTGTAGGTGTAGAGGTCGAAACCAAAGATATCTCTCTGACAGGCCGAATCATCGCAAATTTAGGCGACTTTCTAAACGATGAACAAAAACAATCAGATGCTTTGGCCGAATTGGGAGAACTAGCAAAAACACCTGAAGCCAATATTATTAAACTTCCTAATATAAGTGCCTCTATTCCACAATTACAAGCTGCCATCAAAGAATTACAAAATAAGGGTTATGCTTTACCTGATTTCCCTGAAGATCCTGAAAGTGATGAACAAATTCTAATCAAATCCCTATACGCTAAAGTATTAGGTAGCGCTGTTAACCCTGTATTAAGAGAGGGGAATTCAGACAGACGAGTAGCCGCTCCCGTTAAGCAATACGCTAAAGCTAACCCTCATTCAATGGGTGAATGGAGTTCAGATTCTAAAACCCATGTTGCGCACATGAATGATGGTGATTTTTACTCTAGTGAGCGTTCTGTCATTGTTGAAAATGCAGGCAATGTGCGCATCGAATTCACCGATGCTCAAAATCATACCAGGGTGCTCAAGGCAGAAACCTCTTTATTAGCTGGAGAAGTGATTGATGCCTCTGTTATGAGTTGCTCAGCTTTACGCAATTTCTTTGAAACAGAAATTCAAAATGCTAAAGACGAAGGTGTTCTTTTGTCGCTTCATCTTAAAGCCACAATGATGAAAGTCTCTGATCCCATTATGTTTGGTCATGCTGTCACTGTTTATTACAAAGATGTCTTTGAAAAATATAAGACTTTATTTGAAGAGCTAGGCATCGATCCTAACAATGGTTTGGGAGACGTTTACAATAAAATCAAAAATCTTCCAACAGAACAGAAAACCGAAATAGAAAATGATATTTTGGCTACTTACAAAACTCGTCCTGAATTAGCTATGGTTGACTCCGATAAGGGTATTACTAACTTACACGTTCCCAGTGACGTTATTATTGATGCCTCCATGCCTGCAGCTTTGCGCTCCTCTGGAAAAATGTGGGGAAATGATGGTCAATTACATGATACTAAAGCCATGATCCCTGATCGATGTTATGCAGGGATCTACCAGGAAACCATTCGTTTTTGCCAGCAACATGGCGCATTCGATGTTACGACAATGGGCAATGTTTCTAATGTGGGGCTAATGGCACAAAAAGCGGAAGAATATGGTTCTCACGATAAAACATTTGAAATGGAAGCAGCAGGTGTTGTTCGAGTCATCGATGATAACAATCAAACTCTGATTGAACAGACAGTTGAAAAAGGTGATATCTGGCGTATGTGTCAAGCAAAAGATCTGCCAATACAAGATTGGGTAAAGTTAGCTGTTAACCGAGCAAAAGCCACTCAAAACCCAGCTATTTTCTGGTTAGACAATCAAAGGGCACATGATGCTAATTTGATTAAAAAAATAAATACTTACCTGAAAGACCATGATACAACGGGTTTGGATATACAGATTATGTCTCCGGTTGAAGCAATTGCCTATACTTTAAAACGTGTTAAAGCAGGCCAAGATACTATTTCAGTCACTGGAAATGTACTGCGAGACTATTTAACCGATTTATTTCCTATACTGGAATTAGGAACCAGTGCCAAAATGCTTTCAATTGTCCCATTACTTGCTGGGGGTGGTTTATTCGAAACAGGTGCTGGTGGCTCAGCACCAAAACATGTGCAACAGTTTGTTAAAGAAGGACATCTAAGATGGGATTCATTAGGCGAATTTTTAGCGCTTGCGGTTTCATTGGAAGATTTGGCCGACAAAACAAACAATCAAAAAATTAAAGTCCTGGCTGACACATTAAATCAGGCCAACAGTAAATTTTTAGAAAATAATAAATCTCCGTCTCGCAAAGTTTATGAACTTGATAATAGAGGAAGCCATTATTATCTGGCACTCTATTGGTCACAAGCTTTAGCCAATCAAACAACCCTTACAGACTTACAAGCGCAGTTTGCTCCTTTGGCCAAACAGCTCTCTGATAATGAAAACATTATTATTGAAGAGCTTAAAGCTGCACAAGGCGAGGCTGTTGATCTAGGTGGATATTATTACCCTGATCCAATAAAAGTGGATAATGCCATGCGACCTAGCCCTACTTTAAATACTGCACTGAAAACGCTGTTGTAATACTTATTGAGCCTAAATTAAATAAAAAAGCCCTTGTTTGGGCTTTTTTTATATCAGTTATAATATGTTGAGCCTGTGAGAGATTTGTGTCTTAAAAAAACAGGCTTGATTATCCAATCCAGATTATTCTATCTTTTATAGATCGCTCCGCTTATTAGATGAACTAGCTTGTGATAGTTGCTCCAACAGGCTTTCGGTATCATCCCAACCAATACAGCCATCAGTGATACTTTGACCAAATGTGCCAGCTTTTCCATTAATGAGTTTTTGTTGGCCTTCTTCTAAAAAACTCTCAACCATTACCCCAAAAATATCTTTATTACCTTGGGTTATTTGTTGGCAGATATCATCACACACAAGCAATTGACGTTTAAACTCTTTATAGCTATTGGCATGACTAAAATCCACCATGATTTTTGTATTCAGTGAGGCTTTTTTAAGTTCTTGCAGAACTTCACTAATATTTTCTGCATCATAGTTCGGTTCTTTTCCACCACGTAAAATAATATGGCAATCTTTGTTACCCGTTGTTTGTACAATAGCTGAATGACCATATTTAGTAACAGAAAGAAAATGATGTGAAGAGCTGGCCGCACGAATAGCATCAAGTGCAATACCGATATTGCCATTGGTTCCATTTTTAAAACCTACAGGGCAAGATAAACCTGAAGCCAATTCCCTATGAACCTGCGACTCAGTCGTACGCGCGCCTATTGCTCCCCAACTCATCAGATCTGCAATATACTGTGGCGTAATCATATCAAGATATTCACCAGCCGTCGGTAAGCCCATTTCATTAATATCAACCAACAATTTACGTGCCATTCTTAGGCCGTCATTGATTCTACAGCTGTTATCAAGATAGGGGTCATTAATTAAACCTTTCCATCCAACTGTTGAGCGTGGCTTCTCGAAATACGCACGCATGACTATTTCCAGATTATCTTGATACTTTTCACGCAAAACCAGTAATTTTTTCGCATAGGCTATTGCAGCTAGCGGATCATGAATTGAGCATGGTCCAATAACCACCAGTAAACGCTGATCTTTGTTATTTAAAATATTATGAATGGCTTGACGCCCATTAAATACGGATTGAGTTGATGCCTCATTCAAAGGATACCTTTCCATTAGTGCAATTGGTGGCAGTAACTCTTTAATTTTTTCAATGCGAACATCATCTGTCAGGTAAGTCATATTGGTTATATTTACTATAATGCCTTTATTAAATTACATATTAGCCTAAAATTAAGTCTAATAGTGATATTCAGGGTAGATTAATATAATTTAGTTAATCATCTATCTGTTTTAACAACTTGAACATTTACATCACAAACTAGTTTATTGTCTCTAAATAAAACCATACGATATTTACCACTTAAATCAGTTTCATCAAAATCAAACTGGCCAATAGCAGAACCTATTGTAGTATTTGTTTCAGCCGTTAAAGCTGGTTGTTTGTTTGTGAATTCAGAGCCCTCAGCAGTTGGTGTGTGGACCTGGTATTTGATATTACAAACTTGTTTATTGTCTTTACAGGAAACAGAGAAGCCCCATCTATATAAAGGATCTTCAGTTTTTTTGATCAATGGAATAGAGAGAGTCCCTTTAACCAGCTCTGTACTTGAACTTCCCTGAGTGTTAACCCTTAGAGTACCTATCCACGCTTCACAAAATAGGTTGCCATCTTCGGCAAGTGCTTTAAAAGATTCTGCCATTATCACTTCTCTGCTTCTTTTATTTTCAGCAGACGAGACAACAGTAACAAACAGCACTTGTATTAACAAAACTGATATTGATAATTTTATTATTATCATAGTGACTTATAATCCAAATTTAATTTTTCATACCAATGATTCGCTCAAATCATTATGTTAACAGCCGATTGAAAATCACCTTAAAAATAAATTTAATATATTGTTCAATTAACAAATAACGTCCATTCCACCCATATAGGGTTTCAAAACCTCGGGAATTAAAATAGAACCATCAGCCTGTTGATAATTTTCTATAACTGCTACCAGTGTTCTACCAACGGCCAAGCCCGAACCATTTAGTGAATGAAGTAATTCCGGTTTATTGGTTTCAGAATTTCTAAAACGAGCTTGCATACGTCTGGTTTGAAAAGATTCAAAATTACTACAGGATGATATTTCACGATAAGTATTCTGAGCAGGTAACCAAACCTCAAGATCATAGGTTTTAGCAGAACTAAAACTCACATCTCCAGAACACAGGTTGACCTTTCTATATGGAAGGTTGAGGAGTTGAAGCACCGTTTCCGCATTTCCAACTAATTCTTCTAATGCCTGATAAGAGTTTTCAGGACGAACTAATTGAACCAATTCCACTTTTTCAAACTGATGTTGGCGAATAAGTCCACGGGTGTCTCGTCCATAAGAACCTGCTTCACTTCTAAAACAAGGGGTATGAGCTACAAATTTTAAAGGTAGATCTTTATCAGAGATAATTTCATCACGCACTATGTTGGTCACTGGTACTTCAGCTGTGGGGATTAAATAAAGCTCATTACCATCTTGAGTACTACCTTTGATTTTAAATAAATCTTCCTCAAATTTTGGCAGTTGCCCGGTTCCCGTCAAACTATCTCTGTTGACTAAATAAGGAACATAAACTTCGTGATACTGATGTTTTTCAGTATGCAGATCTAACATAAATTGAGTTAATGCACGTTGTAATTTCGCTAACGGCCCTTTAACCACTGAAAATCTGGAACCCGTAATTTTAGCTGCACAGGGAAAATCAAAACCTTGAACATTCTCTCCTAATTCAACATGATCTTTCACCTCAAAATCAAATTCTTCAGGTGTTCCCCATCTTGAAACTTCTACATTATCATCTTCGGTTTTTCCTACAGGAACCGAAGCATGGAGTAGATTTGGAGTCGAGTATTGAATATCAGAAATTTCTTTCATGAGTTCATCAAGCTCGGCCTTGGCTTGATCTAACTTTTCACCTAGTCCAGCAACCTCTACTAGCAGAGGTTGTATATCTTCTCCATGCGCCTTAGCTTTACCAATATTTTTAGAACGCGCATTACGCTGATTTTGAAGTTCTTGAGTTGATACCTGAAGTTGCTTTCGTTTCTCTTCCAATGCCAAATATTCAGCCAATGGAAACTTGTATCCCCGTTTTGCCAAATTGGCTGCCACGGCTTCTGTTTCAGTTCGCAGAAGTTTACTATCGATCATGATTAATCCTGTTTTTATTAGTCTATGTAAATATTCTTGTTAACAGCCGTTTTAAAAATACCTGATATTGTTAAATGCAGCTTATTTTGTCGTAATTATTCAGCGAGTTTCTAAATGCATCTGTAGCTGAATAGTTACATTTTGTCGATCAATTTCTGGACGCCAGATAAAAACCATAACTTACAGCAAACATAGCACCTAAAAAGGTTAAGCCCATATAACTACCAGCTTTTAGCCAGTCGCCTCTTTGAATAAAATCCAAACTATCAATTGAGAAGGTTGATAAAGTAGTAAAAGCACCTAGAAAGCCAACAATGGTTCCAGCACGCCAATTAACTGAAGTAGCATTACCAGGTTGGCCCCATAGTCCAACCAGATACCCAATAACTAAACAACCTAATAAATTAGCCACCAGAGTGCCCCATGGAAAACCTTTGCCAAACCAGATAGCCATTAATTGAGTCACTGTCAGCCGAGAGACTGCACCTAAGGCTCCCCCAATGGCAACGGTTAAAATCAACTGGAAATTTAACATGGGTTTTATATTTGTCTCTTATTCTTTTATTTAAAAAATATGCTTGAATATAGATATAGGCAATTATATCAGTTCTTTGAGGATTTGTGAGCATCATCCAGTGCTCGAAGACGTTTTAGTTTTTCAATGATGGATATTTCCAGACCTCTTGCCACGGGCTGGTAGTAATTCACTGGTGATTTTCCCTCTGGAAAGTAATTCACACCTGCTGCATATCCCTCTGGTTCATCGTGAGCATGCCGATAATCTTCTCCTAACCCCATAGATTTAGCCAATTGAGTAGGTGCATTTCTTAAATGATAGGGTACAGGCTGATTACCCTCTTGCTTAATGTCTTTCATTGCCATTTTAAAAGCACGGTAAACAGCATCACTTTTTGGAGCACTGGCAAGATAAACGACAGCTTGCGCCAATGCAAGCTCTCCTTCAGGGCTACCCAACCTTTTTTGTGTATCCCAGGCGGAAATGGTTAAAGTGAGTGCACGGGGATCAGCATTACCCACATCTTCACTGGCAATTCTAACTAAACGTCTGGCAAGGTAAAGCGGATCACAGCCTGCTTCTAACATTCGGCAAAACCAATAAAGCGCCGCATCAGGGGAAGAACCTCTAATCGACTTATGTAATGCAGAAATTTGGTCATAAAACAGATCTCCACCTTTATCAAAAGCTCGTAGATCCTGTTGTAACAGTTGTTCAAGAATATCTGCTGTCAGTTTTTTCTTGCCATTTTCATCTTTGGCCAAATCAACTGCAATTTCCAATAAATTAAGCGCCCTTCTCGCATCACCATCTGCAACCTGAGCTATGGATCCGAGTAACTCAGGTTCTATGACTAAATTTTCTTCAGCTAGTATATGATCCTGCATTAGTGCCCGGCTCAACAATTTTACCAATTGCTCTGTGGATAATGGTTTTATCAGATAAACCCTGGCTCTTGATAACAAGGCATTATTGAGTTCAAAAGCTGGATTCTCCGTGGTTGCTCCAATAAAAGTGATGGTGCCATCTTCAACAAAGGGTAAAAATGCATCTTGTTGAGATTTATTAAAACGGTGCACTTCATCTACAAACAAAATCGTTTTGTGGGTATTTAGTCGATCAAGTTTGGCTTGCTCCATTACTCTGCGAATATCTTTTACACCAGACATAACTGCCGATAAGGTGTGAAATTTGGAAGAGGTTAATTCTGCAATAGTTTTTGCCAAGCTGGTTTTTCCAGTTCCAGGTGGTCCCCATAATATTATTGAATGAAGTCGATCCGCTTTAATGGCTTGATAAAGAGGTTTTCCTTCGGACAGGATATGTTCTTGTCCCATATAATTTTGCAAAGATTTTGGGCGCATTCTTGATGCCAGAGGCTCATTGGCTAAATACTGTGCAGTTTGGGTTACAGATTGTTGTTCAACTGGCTGTTCAAATAGTTGATTTTGTTTAGTCATTGTTTTGATCGGATTTCGTTGCATTCTCTTCAAATTCACTGGCATCTTTAAGAACAGTATCAATTTCAGATTTAGTTCTTGAATCTACAAAATCAACACCTTCAGGAGGAGTGAAAATGAATTGTGATGGTTCAATCAGTATACCAAATTGGGTATTTGTAAACTCAACCCTGGTGGTTTGTTCCAGAGAATCAACCAGAATAAGAGACTGTAGTTTATCTTCTTGAAAAATCAAGGTGACGGATTCAAATTGTCCATCTTCCAGTGGAGTTAAATAATACACCTGGGATAATTTTTGATCGCTGTTTTGTATTGGAGCATTTTCTTCATTAGCTTTTTTAGTATCTAAAAAGACTGTACTTGTTTTGATGTTGAACTTTTTATTAAGATCAGAAACTGAACCACTCAATAATTCAACTGGCGTAGTCCCTAAGGACTCATCTATGTATCGAGCAATCACTTGTTCTAATTCAACATCATATTGCCAAAGAGATTTGCCATCTGCAATAAGTAACTGCTCAAAGGGAGAAGTAACTTGCCAACGAAATTTTCCTGGTTTCTGTATGATCAATGTGCCTGTTAACAGATCAGGTTCCTCTCCACTTTGAATATACATTTGTTGACTAAAATCAGCTTTAAAAGTGTCGAGTTTTCTGAGTAAATTTGAAAGTTGTTGTGCATCATCGGCATACAGATTTAACGAAAATACTGAGATAACCAGACTTAAGACGATTCTCATAAAATATTTATACCTGTTTCTATTTATTAAAAGATTGTGAAGGATAAAGCCAACTAACCTTAGTGTTCATTAGTAAAGATCATGAGTCAAGAGCAATTTTTAGTGATCATTAGAGGGGGCCAAGACTTCTCTTGCCCCATTATGTCCCATCTCACTAACAACACCCGCCTCTTCCATGGCTTCAATCATTCTGGCGGCTCTGTTGTAACCAACTTTCAATCGTCGTTGTACAGATGAAATAGAGGCTTTTCTTGAGTGAAGTACAAATTCTACAGCCTGATCATAAAGTTCGTCTTTTTCCGGATCATCATCTGAATTACCTGTTGAACCCGGCATCATTTGAGCTTCACTAACGCCATTAACGATCTCTTCAATATAGTCAGGCATACCACGTTGCTTCCAATCTGCAACTACTTTGTGAACCTCATCATCTGCAACAAAAGCGCCATGAACTCGCACTGGAATACTGGTACCACCAGGTAAGTAAAGCATATCACCCTGCCCTAATAATTGTTCAGCGCCCATTTGATCAAGAATGGTTCTGGAGTCTATTCGACTTGAAACCTGAAATGAAATTCGACTGGGAATATTCGCTTTAATAAGTCCCGTTAAAACATCAACGGAGGGTCTCTGTGTTGCCAATAACAAATGAATGCCTGCTGCTCGAGCTTTTTGTGCAATTCTGGCTATTAACTCTTCTACTTTTTTACCAACAACCATCATCATGTCAGCAAGTTCATCAATAACAACTACGATAGAAGGTAATACTGATAATTCTGGTGGTGAGTCAGTATCAAGGTGCTGTTCAGGGAGCCAGAGAGGATCGGTGATTGGCGTGCCTTTTTTATAGGCTTCTTCAATTTTTTTGTTATATCCTACTAGTCCTCTTACACCTAACTTTGACATAAGCTGGTAACGCTTTTCCATTTCAGCAACACACCAGCGTAAAGCATTGGCCGCATCTTTCATATCGGTAACTACCGGTGTCAATAAATGTGGAATGCCATCATAAACAGATAATTCCAACATTTTAGGATCAATCATAATCAATCTGACATCTGCTGGTGTGGCTTTATATAACAAGCTTAAGATCATGGCATTTATGCCGACAGATTTTCCCGAACCCGTAGTACCAGCCACTAACATATGTGGCATTTTACTCATATCGATTACAATGGGCACTCCAGCAATATCTTTACCTAAGGCCATAGATAATTTAGATTTTGCCTGATCAAATTCTGTCGAAGATAATATTTCACTTAAGCGAACAATTTCTCGATCTTCATTGGGAAGTTCCAGCCCTATAACCGATTTACCTGGAATGACTTCCACCACACGCACACTTATCGTTGAAAGAGAGCGAGCTAAATCTTTGGCTAAATTGCTAATTCTTGAAACTTTAATTCCTGGTGCTAAATCAAGTTCAAAGCGTGTGATAACAGGACCAGGTAATACTGCCACTACCTCAGCTGTAATACCAAAATCTGCCAATTTTAATTCTACCAGTCTTGAAATAGCTTCCAGAGAATCCTGAGACATACCTTTGTGCTCAAGATCTGGCCCATCTAATAATGCTAATGGTGGTAACTCACCCAATACAGGATCTGAAAATAAAGTCTTTTGTTTCTCCCTCATCACCCTGTCGCTAGGTTTTGGAGGCGCTATTTTGGGTTCTATTTTAGGTGGTTTACGCTTTTGTTCTTTAACTTGTTGTTTCTGGAAAGTAAGCTTTCTTTTTTGTTGAATCTTTTTTTGTTGATGTTGCTCTCTTACGCTAATTAATTTATTTACAACCAGAGCATATAATTTGAGTGTGATAGCACCGACCCAATCTGCCAATCCCAACCATGAAACACCCGTTACCCAGGTGACACTGGCAAAAAATAGAGCCAATAACAATAAAGTGGTACCAATGGGTCCTGTCAGAGGGTATAACCACTGTACCAACTGTAGCCCAAGCCAGCCTCCTGAAAAATAGCTCGGTTGTGGTAAGGGGTTTTCAAAATGAAGTTGAGATAAACCTGCTCCAGCGATTAATAAAAAAAACGCCCCTATTAATCGAAGCCAAACTGGGATATCCCTTTCCAGATGAATTTCTTGTAAAGACTGTGATTGAGTTGATAAGTTTTGTGCAGTGGCCATTTGAGATGGAGATATTGATGGCTGTCTAATCAGTTGCCAACCTCCATAAGCCAACAGAACAGGTAATAAAAAAGCAAGATAACCCAGTAACGTTAATGAAATATCCGCTATCCATGCACCAGTTACTCCAGCTAAATTTTGCACTTTAGTGAAAGAGCCTGAATAGCTCCAACCAGGATCCTGTGCATGGTAACTACTAAGTGCAACCAGAATGTACCCTGCGATAGCTAAAGTCATGATCCACACGCCTTCTCGTAACCTCTTGTTAGAAGTTAACGGAGCTTTTGGAAGTTTTGTTTTGACAGTTGCCTGACCCACAGTAGTATCTCTGATTTATACCTGGCTACCTCAAGATGTAGCACGGGTAATAACTTTAAGGTTTTGCTCAGGTTATTGTAACAGTAAAGTTGATTTTTCCAAGCACAGTAATCTCAAATCACTCACTCAACTCATGGTCTGACACAGGATTGCACATATTTTTGTGAATATTACCATTTCATACGCCATTGCTTGATCGTTTTTTGATCACCTGTTATCCTTTTCTCTTCTTTTTTAGCACTAAATTCAATTAAAAAAGATATTTTAGACCTTTTTTGAATGAAAAATAGACTAATGCAGTAGTAAGGAAAAGGATTGGAAGCCTGAGTTTAGTTGGAAATAGACTTCTCTAAGTCGCGTTTATATTTAGATTCAAAGTAATCATACTTTCCCCAATTTCTGCAAGATTTTTCCATCACAAACAGCGTTATTTTGTTTGTTCGGTGATGGAAATTAAAAAATATCGTTAAAAAAATATCGTTCTGCTTTTTAATTTAGCTTTTTAAATTAAAAAAGAAGGCAGCTTCATATTGGCCAGTTTTTTGGCAAAAAAAGTGTTTTTGGCAGGATTAGAACAAAAAATGACCGATATATACCAAAGTCATTGAGAATAATCTTAGATAATGACATTTCAGTTTGAATAAATCTTTAGAAGTTTTTGGTTTTATAATTTGGGAGAGGATCTTGCTGTCTATATTTACCTTAAAAAGCGTTTCAAGAAGTTTAACCCTGATCTATGTTATTAGTTTTATCATGCTCTTGTTCGGAGCGGTGCCAGCTGCACAGGCTTCCGGCATCACTGTGCTTGATGACAGGGTGTTTCTTCGCTCTAACGGCAAACCTTTTGTTGATTCTGAAACTTTCTCCGTTGCCAATAACTTCAGCTCATTCAAGCTTGAGATTTATAATGGTGGGCGCAATGATGAGTATGGTCGTGTTTCCAGTGCCGAGATCTGGTTGAACGGCCAACGCCTTTTTGGCCCCGGTGATTTTAATCAGCAAGTTGATTTTTTAATCATCAATGTCGATCTTGAGTCAGTCAATGAGTTAGAAGTTAAGTTACGCAGTCAGCCTGGCAGTGCATTGGTAATTAATATTGCTGGTGAATTATCAAATACTGCACCCAGCATTACCTCAACACCTGTTACAACCGCCATAGAAGATGCTCTTTATCAATATGATGTGGATGCGATAGATCCAGATCCCGGGGATGTTTTAAATTATTCATTAACTCAATTTCCAGCGGGAATGAGTATTGATGCAAATAACGGTTTGATTAGCTGGACACCGGGTAATGGGCAGGTTGGTAGTCATAGTGTCAGCATTAGAGTTCAAGATCTCACAGGATTATTTGCGAGCCAGAGTTATAACCTGACAGTTAGCAATGTCAACGATGCTCCCGCTATTAGTTCAACGGCTATAACAACGGCTACAGAAGATGCACTTTATCAATATGATGTGGATGCGATCGATTCAGATCCTGGAGAAGTTTTAAGTTATTCATTAACCCAGTCACCAGTGGGAATGAGTATTGATGCAAATACCGGTTTAATTAGCTGGACACCGGACAATGAACAGGTAGGCAGCCACAATGTCAGCGTTAAAGTTCAGGATCTCGCCGGTTTATTTGCGAGTCAGGGTTTTAATCTGAGCGTTACTAATATCAATGATGCACCGCTTATATCTTCAACGCCCATAACCAATGTTAATGAAAATGCTACCTATAATTACCAAGTGATTGCCACGGATATTGATGCCAATGATAGCCTGAGTTTTAGCCTGACCAATGCACCTGCTGGTATGAATATTGATGCGAATTTCGGGCTTGTACAATGGTCACCAACAGCATCTGATATTGGCAGTCATTCAGTGACCATTTTGATTACTGATCTCGTTGGTTTAAGCAATAGCCAAAGCTTTAGTTTAACGGTTAATAACGTCAATGATGCACCGATAATTTCTTCAACCCCCATCACCAGTGTTAATGAAAATGCTACCTATAATTACCAGGTGATTGCCACGGATATTGATGCAAACGATACCTTAACCTTCAGTCTAACCACTGCTCCTGCTGGAATGACCATTGATGCGGCTTCAGGGCTTGTACAATGGCTGTCTACAGCTTCAGATCTTGGCTCGCACAACGTCAGTATTCTGGTCACAGATCTGGCTGGTTTAACCGATACCCAAAGCTTTAGTTTAACCGTTAATAATGTTAATGATGCACCAACGATAACCTCAACACCTCTCACCAGCGTTAATGAAAACTCTGCTTATACCTATCAGGTTGTTGCTACGGATGTTGATGCCAATGACAGTCTAACTTTCAGACTGATAGTTTCACCAGCTGGAATGAACATTGATGCCAATTCCGGTTTGGTTTCCTGGACGCCAACTGCTTTAGAAATTGGCTCGCACAACATCACCATTCTGGTTACCGATGTCGCAGGTTTAAGTGATACCCAAAGTTTTAATTTAACCGTTAATGATGTTAATGATGCCCCGGTAATTTCTTCAACACCCATGACCAGCGTGAACGAAAAAACAGCTTATACCTATCAAGTTGTTGCCACAGATCCTGATCTCATTGACGCCAGGATTTTTAGCCTGACAACCGCGCCTGCTGGAATGAACATTAATGTGAATTCCGGTTTAGTTAGCTGGTCTCCAACGGCTTTAGATATTGGCACACATCCAGTGAGTATTCAGGTAACGGATGGTGCAGGACTAACCGATGTGCAAAGCTTTACCCTGACGGTTTTAGCCGTTAATGAAAAACCAATAATTACCAGTTCGCCCATCACCTTTGCCATGGAAGCGACGCTCTATCAATATCAGGTTGCGGCCATGGATGCGGATGAAGGTGATATTTTAAGTTATTCACTCACTCAGTCACCTGCGGGTATGGCAATTGATGCCAATACGGGTTTGATTAGCTGGACGCCCACCACTGAGCAAATTGCCAGTTTTGGGGTGAGCGTTCAGGTAAGTGATAGTACCGGTTTAGTCGATACTCAGAGTTTTACTCTGGTGGTTGAGAAGCTTAACCATGCGCCAGTATTTACCTCCACACCACCACCAACGCTTTTAACAGGGCATTCCTACAGATATAAAGCAAAAGCCACTGATCCAGATGGCGATCCTGTATTCTTTGAGCTGGCTTCAGGCCCCACAGGAATGTCGGCTGACAGGTACGGGAATATTTACTTTGGCCCTACAGAAGCCCAAATTGGTGAACATCAAGTGAGCATTCTGGCTGATGATGGTAAGGGCAAAACCACGACACAGGACTTTATTCTGACAGTCGTTGAAAACTCTGCGCCAGTTTTTACCACAACACCACCACCAACGCTTTTAACAGGGCATTCCTACAGATATAAAGCACAAGCCACTGATCCAGATGGCGATCCTGTATTCTTTGAACTGGCTTCAGGCCCCACAGGAATGTCGGCTGATCGGTATGGGAATATTTACTTTGGACCATCAGAAGACCAAATTGGTGAACATCTGGTCAGCATTTTGGCTGATGATGGAAAAGGTAAAACATCCACCCAGGATTATACGCTTACTGTGGTTGAAAACAGCGCACCTATTTTTACCTCAACACCGCCACTAACCATTTTATCTGGACATACCTATATCTATCGCCCTATTGCCACTGAACCAGATGGAGATAATATATCCATTAGCTTGGCATCTGCCCCCTCAGGTTTACGCATAACTGAACAAACTTCCACCATATTCTGGACACCCACTAATGCCCAAGTTGGCGACCATCAGGTGAGTATTCTGGCAGATGATAATAAAGGTAAAACCACCACTCAAGATTATACAATCACCGTGGTTGAAAACAGCGCACCGGTGTTTAATTCAATACCCAAAACAGTCGTTTTATTGGGTCAATCTTATGCAGACCAGGCAGATGCCACTGATCCAGATGGAGACTTTCTGAATTATTCTCTGGTATCCGGTCCTTTGGGATTCAGGGTGAATCAACATGGAAATATCTTCTGGACACCAACGGAAGATCAAGTTGGTCAGCATCCAGTGAGTATTCTGGCCGATGACGGGTTGGGTAAGAGCACAACTCAGGATTATATTTTAATTGTTGAAAAGCCCCCCACAATCATCAGCATTCCACCAGCTCATGCCGATGAACATCAAACCTATTTTTATGATGTGGATGCCACCGATCCCAATGCTGACGAGCAAATCACCTATAGCTCATTGGGTTTTGGCAATAATGTTCAAATCAATGCACAAAGCGGTGAATTAACCTGGACAGATATACAGGAGTTTCCAGTATTTTCCAGCACCCTTAACCCACGTTGCTGGATCACCAAAGACAGTAACAATCCCCTGTTTAATGCTACACAATGGGAAGTTTTGCGTGATGAAGGACCACATACCAGCATACAAAACTGGGACATCAGAAATGGTGGAACGACTGCCGTAGCTCTGGGAAATGGCAACCCTTCCATTTTATTATCCGATCTGGAACTCACCGAAGGTATAGTCGAAATCAACCTACGGGTTGAGGGTGGCGATAATGACCACATAGGTTTTGTCTGGGGTTTTCAGGATATGCAGCATTACTACCGCTTCTTATGGGATCAGGGAAAAGTCAATACCCTTCATGGATTCGCCGTTGATGTGATTGACTCGCCTCAATCACGATTTGCTGAAAATGACATAACCGATAGACGACTTTACACAAAATCAAACACGCCCTGGGCACATCAAACGGATTACCGTGTCATTTTGGATATGAAACCAGGTCAGGCCTCTATCTTTGTTTTACAGGGCAATCAAATCATTGATAGCTTCCAGGTACAAGATACAACCTATCTTAAAGGACGGTTTGGCTTTTATGTCAACTCACAAGACAGAGTCTTTTACAGCGCACGCTTTTTAGATAAAAATCCCGCAGCCGATTTGATGATCCAGGACATCAATATGAGCACGGATGGTACAGAAGATACTTTCAACTTCTCTGTGCTTAACCGAGGCGCTGTGGCCAGCAATGCCCCAACTGAATTGGTATTCAGGAAGCCAAGAACGCCCCTCTACCAGGCCCTTGCCGTTTTGCCTGTACCCATTATTCAGGCGGGTGAGACACAGACTTTTCAAACAACCTTGCCTTCAACGGCTACCAATCTTAACGTACTGGAAGCCATGTTGGATGTTACGGGCACAGATCTATTCGAATGTAACCAGCTTAACAATATTAAACAGTTCCCCATATTCCAGGTGAAAGCCACCGATAAATTCGGTTACTCCGATCTGCAACGTTTTAGCGTATTTACCAACAATGTCAACGACAGCCCGGCATTTACCTCCACCCCGGCCGATTATGCCGTACTGGGTGAAACCTACCGCTACAACATGGTAGCGGATGATAAAGACATTGGCGATGAAATCAGCTACGAGCTTGTCAATGGCCCGGCGGGAATGCAACTATTTTTGGGAACCGGACTCGTCGTCTGGGCAACGCCAACGAGCGCATTACACCAAACCCAAAGCGTCACCGTAAAAGCCACAGACTTAGCCGGTGCGTCTGTTCTGCAAACCTTCAACATCACCGTACAACAAAAACCCGAAATCACCTCGGCACCAGTAATTGTTGGCCGGACAGGAGAACTCTATCAATACCAGATGAGCGCCAGCGATCCTGACGGGGATATCTTAAATTATCGTTTAACACAAAACCCGGACGGTATGAGCATCGATCCCAATACCGGCCTGATCAACTGGACACCTGCAATTGCTGGAACCTTCCACGACATAACCGTAGAAGTGACCGACAACAAACAGGGTTTTGATACGCAGAATTACACCTTGGCGGTATTAAACCCCGGTGAAATCAATAACCCGCCGGTGATTGAAAGTGAGCCAGGCGTCAATGCAGAGCGACTAAGCAACTACCAATACCAAATCATCGCCAGCGATCTCGACGGTGACAGCTTGCGCTATCGCCTGCTTGAATCCCCCTCAGCCATGCTGATTGATGAGGCAACCGGCCTTATCAAATGGCGTCCGGCACTGGCCCAAATTGGTGAATTTGCCATAGTGATAGAAGTCAATGATCGCCGTAGTGGCATTGCGCGTCAGACCTACAACATATCAACACAAGGACAGGGCAATAACGCACCGGGTATTAGCAGTACGCCCAACTTCATGGCTGTGGCAGATCTTCCCTACAGCTATCAGCTAATAGCCACCGATCCAGAAAACGACTCACTGGACTATCAACTTTATCGAGGGCCAACTGCCATGAGCATTGATGCCAATGGCCTGATTGAGTGGTTACCGGGGGAAACAGATCTGGGTGAGCATGATATTTCCGTTCGAGTCATAGATCTCGCAGGCAACTACAGCCAGCAGGACTATAGTTTAAACGTGTCGATGAGTGATGGCTCAGTCAACCGGGCCCCCAACATTACCAGCACCCCAAAACAAACGGCCTATGCCAACTTCCTGCATCAGGATCAAATCATCGCCAGCGATCCCGATCTAGACATACTCACCTATAGCCTGGAAATCTCACCTCAAGGCATGAGCATTGATCCGGCAACAGGCTTAATCAGCTGGACACCGACATTAGCACAAGCAGGACTACATAGCGTTGTGGTCAAAGTCGATGACGGCCAGGCATCTAACAACTTAAGTTACGATCTACAAGTGATGACAGATCCCCTACCCATTACCATTGACGTCACCATAGAACCCGCCCGGATAGAACTGAACCAAAGCGTCACCATCCAGGTGAACGTCACAGGTGGTCAAAATATACAAACCACCCAACTAAGCGTAGATGGCGTAGACGTCGCACTGATTAATGGACAAGCCACTGTCATTGGTTCCAGCCTCGGCATTCATGACATACTGGTGAGCGTCACCGATGAAAATGGCACAGAAACCTACACAAGCAGCTTTAGTGTGGTAGATCCCAACGACACCAGCGCCCCAACAGTCAACATCAGCTCCCCCATCAGCATGAGCCGACTGACCGCCCCGGTTGAAGTGATAGGCAGCGTCAATGATGCCAGCCTGTCAGAATATCAATTATTACTCTCAAGCCCCGATGGCAAAAGTACCAAAATCCTGGCCACAGGCACAGCCAATGTCAATGAAGCCAGCGTCGGGCAAATCGATCCAAGCATGCTCATGAACGGCCTCTATCATCTAACACTACTTGCCACCGACATGAATGGAGCAGAGTCTGAAACCAGCATCGGTTTAATCGTGAAAGGCGATCTAAAAGTAGGTAACTTCAGCTTCACCGTAGAAGACGTCAACATCCCCATGGCAGGCATACCCATCCGTGTTACCCGCACCTACGACAGCCGCCGTCGCCATGAAAACCTCGACTTTGGATTTGGCTGGAGCATTGGCTACCAGGACGTACGCATTGATGAATCCCGCATTCAAGGCAGCTACTGGGCACTCAACCAATACCCCTCCGGCCCTGCTGGTTTGATCCCACTATGGTGCGTTGAACCACAAGGCGCACCGATAGTCACCATCACCCTGCCCAACGGCGACGTCGAAACTTTTGAAACCGCCGCCAGCCCACAATGTAATACCTTAAACCCCGTGCTGGACGTAGAACTTACCTACAACGCCGTAGACGACACCCAATCCACCCTGGTCGCCGTTAACCGGAAAAATGGTCGTATGGACGTCAATGCCGGCACCCTGGTGAGCAACAGCGACTTTGTCACCCCGCTTGATCCCTCGCGCTACACACTAACCACAAGAGCAGGATTCATCTACCACCTGGATCAAAACTTTGGCGTGAGCCAGATAGAAGATCCCAATGGACATACACTCACCTTTAGCGAAGCAGGCATCATCCACTCAGCGGGTAAAAGCATCCTGTTTAACCGGGACACCAGCGGCAAAATCACCGACGTCACCGATCCCAATGGCAACGTTATTAGCTACGCCT
>JBFFIY010000039.1:0-36970 GCA_041556195.1 Enterobacterales bacterium | reverse complement strand
GCCCACATGGATGTGGGTTATGCAGTTAATGCATGGAGCTATTAACTGTCTCGATTATTTGACTGGAAATAGGCTCCTGCATTTCCAGCATACCCTACATCCGTGTAGGTAACTGGAAATAGGCTCCTGCATTTCCAGCATACCCTACATCCGTGTAGGTAACCATTTTTGAACGATGAAAAATCTTTCTGGAAAAGATTTTCGCGCCAGCCCCGAAGGGGTGAAACATAGGGACATGCTTCACAAATGGCTCATTTTAGGGGTAAGCTGAATAGTTACATTTAGCTTTCCAAACCAGATAAGATGGCTTCTTTAATTACATCCATAGAACCTATACCAGCTACAGTTCTGTATTTTGGTGCATTGTCTTCACCAGAATCTGCCCAACTGGAATAATAATCAATTAATGGCCTTGTCTGATCATGATAAACCGCTAATCGTTTTCTAACGGTTTCTTCTGTATCATCATCACGTTGAATCAATGCTTCGCCCGAAACATCGTCTACACCGGACTGTTTTGGTGGATTGTAGATTAAATGATAAACACGTCCAGAACCCGGATGAACTCTCCGACCACCCAAACGATTAACGATTTCATCATCTGCCACATCAATTTCAATCACATAATCTACATCAATATGGTGAGTCTTCATGGCGTCTGCCTGAGGTATAGTTCGAGGAAATCCATCGAGCAGGTAACCTTTATGACAATCGTTTTCTTTCACACGCTCCTTAACCAGCCCAATAATAATATCATCGGAAACCAACCCCCCAGCATCCATAATAACTTTGGCCTGTATGCCCAACGGTGTACCAGCTTTAACGGCAGCACGGAGCATGTCACCGGTTGAAATTTGTGGAATTTCATATTTATCACTAATAAACTGCGCCTGAGTTCCCTTGCCTGCACCAGGTGCACCTAACAAGATTAGCTTCATTGTTCTTCTCCGAACACTAAAAGGGTTAATAATTTGTACAAATGACTTTCATCTAGTTCGGCAAAATATGACCAATCACTAGAGGAGCTACCAAAACCCATAAGATACATGGCTTAAGGCTTGGACTCAATAGGTGTTCCCTTGAAATGTAATAGCAAATTGTTGTGATTAGAGCATTAATTAAACTATTTTTTGAAAAAAAGCCTATAATAAGTAGTAATCAAAGACATTTTGAAATCTAAAATAGAGCTCGTTGTACTCAAACTACTGATTGATCAATGCAAAATTAGAAAGTTACGCAAATAGTAACTAACATTAATAGAGATTTTAATTCGCGTATGGTCGATAAATTTCCAGCTTCCAATAAAAAAGTATCTATGTCAGCTACAGCCTTGAATGAAGAATTATCCCAATCTTTATTGCAAATTAGCGATCTTTCAAGTACAGCAGAAAATCTGGATACATTCTATGGTTCTCTTCACAAGATCATCGCCACTTTAATGTATGCAGAAAATTTTTATATTACTTTAAAGGACGAGGTAAATAACGACATCCAGATCGTTTATTTTATAGATATAAAAGATACAACTGATCTTCAGTCATTATCCCAACTTTCGCAAGAATCCCTTAATCGAACGTTAACAGGGCATGCATTTCAGTCGATGAAACCTCTTTTACTAACGGCAGAAGATGTTAAAGAACTCATTGCTCAAGATAAAATTGATCTAGTGGGTGAAATCCCTCTTTCCTGGTTAGGAGTTCCTCTTATTCTTGATAAAGAGGTTATAGGTGTCATCGTGGTTCAAAGTTACACCACTAAGATCCAATTTGATAACTCAGACAAACAATTACTCAATTTTGTATCACAACATATAGCAACAGCGCTGAGACGTCATCGAAGAAAGACTGAATTGAAAAACAAAATTGACATAAGAACTAACGAACTCCAAAAAACCAATTTATTACTTCAAAAACAAATCAAAAAAAAGGACAGGGCAGAAAAACTTCAAAGAGCCTTATATCAAATCGCTGATCTCGCTTTAAGTTCTACTGACATGAATAGTTTTTACAAAAAAACTCATGACATTATCTCTACTCTAATGTATACGAAAAATTTTTTCATTGCTTTATGTAACAAACAAGAACAGCATCTGGAATTTGTGTATTTTGTGGATACAGAGGATCCGCTTCAATTTGAACAGATCCGTGAACTACCCATGTCAAAATTATTAAAATCGACAACAGCCTATGTTCTCAAATCAGGAAAAACTCTCCTTAAAACACCCGAAAAAAATGCTGAGCTTGTAGAGCAAGGTTTAATTGAAATGGTTGGAAAACAAGCTATCGATTGGTTAGGAGTGCCATTAAAATTACATGGTGAAGTTATTGGTATAATTACCGTTCAAAGTTATTTAAAAACCGTAAGATTTGGAGAATGGGAGCAAGGGATCCTTGAATATGTATCACAACATATCGCCATCGCCCTTGAGAGGAAACAAGCTCAAACTAAACTGGAAGTGCAAGTTATAGAAAGAACTTTAGCCTTAAGTGAAGCAAACCAATCTCTACAAAAACAAATTATTGAAAAAGAGCATAGTCAAAAAACCCAATCGGCACTTTATCATATAGCCAACCTTGCCAATAGTTTGATGAAAATTGAAGATTTCTTCTCAGAAATACATAAAATCATTTCTCAATTGATGTATGCAGAATACTTTTATATCGCACTATGGGATCCTGGTGAGAAAGAGCTTAGCTTTGCCTATTTCAAAGATAAACAATCTCAGTTTGATCATTATGATGAAACCATCATCACAGACGAACAAATGAAAAACAGCTTAACTGGTTATGTTATTCAAAGCGGAAAACCCCTGCTTGCCACAACTAAAGAATTATTTGATTTGGCAAAAAAAGAAGGGTTTGAACTTTTTGGAGAGCCAAGTAAATATTACCTTGGCGTGCCATTGTTAAGTGGAAAACAAAAATTAGGTATCATGGCAGTTCAAATTTATGATGATAACAATCGTTACAGTGACTCCGATAAGATACTCCTACAATTCGTAGCCCAGTCAGTAGCAACAACCATAGTTAGAAAACGTTACAATGATGATCTTGAGTTACTGGTTGCACGACGAACAAAAGAAATAAGTGAAACAAATATAAAACTTCACACAGAAATTCAGCAAAGAAAGGAATCAGAAAAGTTACAAAAAGCTTTATTTCAAATTTCACAAACACCTCATCTCGTTGAAACAATGGATGAGCTCTATGAAACTCTACATCATATTATTGCTGAGCTGATGTATGCTGACAATTTTTACATAGCTGTAGTGGATGAACAGGAAACTAATTTTAATATAGTTTATATGGTCGATCAGTTTGATAAAGAACTTCCTACAAGCATACCTATAGAACAGGGAATTACGGGCTATATTTATGGGAAGGGAAAACCCATCAGGGTACGTAAATCTGATTCACAGGAATTAGTTAACAAAGGAATTATTAGTCAAATTGGTCAAAGAGCTGTTGATTTGTTAGGTGTTCCTCTTATTTCCGATGGTCGAATTTTAGGAGTAATGACCATTCAAAGCTACGATGAAGATTTTTCCTTTGGTGATATGGAATTACAAATACTAAGTTTTGTATCTAACAATATAGCCGATGTATTACAAAGAAAGAGAGCCAATGAAATTTTACAAACAGCTCATCAGGAATTAGCCATTAAAACACAAAAAGCGGAAGATGCCAGTCAGGCAAAATCAGCATTTTTAGCGACTATGAGCCATGAAATCAGAACACCTATGAATGGTATTTTCGGGATGTTAGCACTTCTTTCTGATACATATCTCACTACAAAACAACTTGATTATATCAATAAAATATCTTCTTCTTCAAAAACGCTTCTAGGCATTATTAATAATATTCTTGATTTTTCGAAAATTGAAGAGGGAAAACTTGATCTGGAGATGACTAAATTCAATTTAATGGATGTTCTGGACGATTTGGTTGATTTTTTCTTTAATCGATTTAACGAAAAAGAATTAGGTTTTTATATTAATTTACCTCCAGATATTTGCCTGGACAGAATTGGTGATCCACTCAGATTATCTCAGGTACTCATAAACCTTATCAATAATGCGATTAAATTCACTCAAACTGGTGACATTCTCTTATCCATAAAACAAAAAAATATCGATACCATTGAATTTACTGTAAGTGATACCGGTATAGGTTTAACACCTGAACAAATCGCTGTAATTTTCGAATCATTTACACAGGCAGATAATACTACGACAAGAAAATATGGTGGTTCAGGTTTAGGACTCAGTATTTGTCAAGAGTTGATTCACTTAATGAATGGGGATATAACTGTAGAAAGTGAGGTCAGTGTCGGAAGCCATTTTAAATTTCATCTTAACCTTCCTGAAAATAGGCCTGATACCTCCTCGAAAATTATAGGTGATAATATCTATCCATTATTAATTTCGGACAACAAAAATCTCATTAAATCCTGGAAAAATGGTATCTCCAGAACAGCTTTACATTCGCAGATAATTTCTGCCTCAGATCCTTCAAGAACAAAACTGTTGAAGGATGTTTTAACCAACAACCCCATTACCCATATTTACATTGACGATACACTCAATCAAATTCAATCCTTTGAGCTGATTGATCAAATAAAATCAATTAATTCAGAACAGTGTTCATTCATATTATTAAATTCTCTTCCCAGCATGATGTCTGAAATTCCTTTCTTAGGGGATGACATACAACTACTGACTACCCCATACAAACCATCTTCACTTACTAAATCCCTGACTTCACACTTTTCTGAGAACGATGATATTCTAGCAAACAAACCGGCGAGAAAAATCAAAAGATGGTTAATCGATAAACAACTGTTACTTGCAGAAGATAATCCTGTCAATCAACAGGTCGCAAAAGAAATTCTGGAAAAAGCCGGGGCACATATAGAAATAGCCAACAATGGTCAAGAAGCTATCGATGCAGTAAAACGCAAGTCATTTGATCTAATACTCATGGACATGCAAATGCCTGTTATAGATGGTTATAACGCTTCAAAGGTAATTAGAGAAGAATTGAAAATGAATTCCATTCCTATTATTGCAATGACAGCCCATGCAATGAAAGGAGACAAAGAAAAATGCCTCAGGTTTGGTATGAATGATTACATTAGTAAACCTATTGATAATAACAGGTTATTTCAAGTAATTAAAAAATGGTTAGACCATCCAACACCTAAATCTCACAACAGCCCGGTTTACAAGGATACCTTTAAAGAAAATCAGAAGGCTCCATTATTTGATAGCAATGAACTGAGTCGGCGACTGGATCATGACTCAGAACTGATCAGTGAAGTGCTTACTCTATTTTGTTCAACTCATGCTAACGATATAAAAAATATTCAAGCGTTAATTAAACAGTCTGAGATTTTTGAAGCATCTAAAGTCGTTCATAGTATTAAGGGCTCTTCAGGCAATATTGCAGCGAACCGATTATACAAAAGTGCCCTGTTATTTAATGAACATCTTAAACAGACTCCACAAACTATTGATCTTAGTATTGCAGAAGAATTTTACGAAGACTGTTTAATGACATTAGAGCACTTAAAATTCTACATTAATTAATACTGGTTTTTATCTCTGAAAAACCTGTTTTTATTTCTTGTTTGAGGGTTTTCTACTTGTCTTTACGGTTGCATCTTTTTTTTCCTGAGCATTTGACTTTTTATAAGGGGCACGCTGATTGGCTGAAGATGATTTTTTTTCAGCATCATTATCATTGATCTTGGTCAGATTCATTGGTTTACCACAAACTCGGGCTTTTTTCAGAATTTGTACAACCTCTTTTGGCATACTTGCAGGAAGGTCTACCGTAGAAAAATCATCATGTAATTTGATATGTCCTATGTATTTGCTTTCCAAATCTGCTTCGTTAGCAATACAACCTACAATATTTGAAGGTTTTACGCCTTCGTTGCGTCCTACTGAAATAACGAACCTTTCCATTTTAATCTCAGGAAACTGAGGTAAACACTCCGCTTTTTTACTATATTCTCCGCTTGAAGAACTTCCAGCTGCTCTGCCAGATGAACGGCGTCCACCCGAACGTTGACTGTCTCTTGTTGGACGGCCTTCACTCTGCCCTCCGCGCTCAGCTCTATCCCATGATTGAGCCTTTTGTTGGTTTTCTTTAATTTCTTTTACCAGTAAAGGTGTATCTCCCTGCCACAGCGCAGCCAAAGCAACGGCGATCTCTAAACCTGTTACATTATGTTCATTTTGATAATCTTCAAGAATGCCCTGGAATAATTTCAAATCTTCAGAAACCAGCTTATCACTGATCTGTTGTTTGAATTTTTCAATACGTTGACTGTTGATTACCTCACTTGAAGGTAACGCCATTCTTTCAATTTTCTGGCCCGTTGTTCTTTCAATTGCCCCCAATAATCTTCTTTCTCTAGGAGCAACGAATAGGATTGCTTTACCCTCTCTACCTGCACGCCCAGTACGACCAATGCGGTGAACATAGGATTCAGGATCATAGGGAATATCATAATTAAGCACATGACTGATCCGATCTACGTCCAAACCGCGAGCGGCTACATCGGTAGCAACAAGAATATCAAGAGAGCCCTGTTTTAGCCTGCCAATAGTACGTTCACGCTGCTGCTGAGCCAAATCACCATTAATAGCAGATGCTGCAAAACCACGTGCATTTAATTTCTCAGCCAGTTCTTCTGTAGCATTTTTGGTTCGAACAAAAATAATCATGGCATCAAAATCTTCAGCTTCGAGAATTCTGGTCAATGCATCTAATTTGTTAACACCTGTCACTGGCCAGAAAAATTGAGAGATAGTGTCTGCTGTAGCAGTTTTGGTTTCAATATGGATATATTCAGGTTTGTTTAGAAATTTATCTGCCACTTTACGAATAACAGATGGCATAGTGGCAGAGAAAAGAGCTATCTGACGGCCTTCAGGAGTTTGTTCCATGATCCAGTTAACATCATCAATGAAACCCATTCTCAACATTTCATCGGCTTCATCTAATACCAGCATTTTTAATTGATCCAGATTTAATGTTTTGCGTCGCATATGGTCCATGACACGTCCTGGCGTGCCCACCACTACCTGAACACCTCTTCTTAGCGCCTTTAATTGAGGCGTAAAAGATTGTCCACCATAAATTGGTAAAACTTCAAATCCCGGTATATGTCGAGAATAACTCATCAAAGCCTCTGATACCTGAAGAGCAAGTTCCCTTGTGGGCGCTATGATCAAAGCTTGGGTGAATCGTTTTTTGACATCAATTTTGGTTAATAATGGCAAAGCAAATGCTGCTGTTTTACCAGTTCCTGTTTGGGCATGGCCAATTACATCGCCACCTTTTAGTAATACAGGTATGCTGGCAGCTTGAATAGGTGAAGGTTTTTCATAACCAAGTTCATCTAATGCTTTAATTAAATTATCGGGTAAATCCAATTGACTAAAAGTCAAATCTTGGTATTTTTCGTTAGAAGAGGACATTGTGAGAAGTTCCAGCTTAAGGTGTGATACTAATAGTACAAAGCTCTCTGGAGATCTTAGCATTCCAGATAATAGGGTGGGATTATACCCTTAATTAACATAATCAGGAAGTAACTAACACAATAGCATTAACAATTCGTTTAAAAATGTGTTCGCTTATCTATACCCATGACTCCTCAAGATGCAAGTTTCAGAACTTAGCTGTCAAGGGTATATATTGATTAAAAGCCCTGATTTTCTAAAACTTCTTTATTTAAAGACAGAGTTTTAAGGGATTGAAGTGTGTTGACCGTTTCTTTTCCCTTTTGAGCGGCGATAACATAAGCATGGACATATTCTTCTAATGCCAGAGAGAGATTGCCCTCATTTTGATATTGTTGTGCAAGGATTTGATATTTATTGTCCTGATCTTTGAAAAATTCTGCAAGTTCAAGTCCAATTCTCTGCGAAATCCTGGTCGTCAAAGAATCCAATATCTGAATATCAGAAGGCAAATTGGCAAATACATTCTCCTGCACAAATACTCCTATAGATAAGCCTTCAACACTTTTGCCAGCGTAATTTTCAGTTTCAGTCAACGTATTACTAAAAATTACTTTAGCCGTAGCCGCATCAATAATTCGAAACGAAACAGTAGTAAATCCGACTTTTTTCTGATGGGCAAGCGATAAGGTTACATCTTCGTAGATAGGTTTTTGTATATATTTATTGGGAGCAACGCCCTTTTTACGATTTTTTTCCCACTCTATATAAGTAGGATTTAACACCTCACTTGAACCAACAATCACCCTTTTTTTCTCTTTGCCCTGATTAGTGGTGAAATCTACCCGGCTATCATCAATGGTTCCTTCAATGAAGAAATGGGCTGTCGCTAAATTATCTGAATTAACCTGTTGTTTGAGTTCTTGTTCTCTGATCACACTTGCTAATTGTTCTCTTTCGACAATTCTTACATCATTGTTTATATTATCCAGAAGATGACGCGTCACTCTTGCCGAAATCACACTTCCTACAGAGCTATTTTCTCCAAGATCAACAAAAGGAGAAATACTCACGCCTTTGACTGCTTCCAACATAACCTGAGAGACAGCCTCACGCATAACTTTTGTTAAAGCTGTATATTCTGGTTTAAATTCTTCAATGATTTTCAGATGTCCAAGAGCTAATTCAGACTTTCCCTCCTTAGACGCTTTTTGATAAAGCTTAAATATTGTTTCAAGAAAATTATTTTCTTCATCTGAATGAGAAGAATCATTAATGCCCAGAGTTAGAAAAACATCTTTGGATTTTTTTAACCATTCATAAGCTTTCAAATATTCAGCATTAGTAATAGCATCAGCTGAGCTACTACTAAAATAATCGGCAATTAATTTTGCCATGGGCTTAACATTTTTAACGATTTGTTCAAATTCTGGCTGGTTAACTCTGGACATTAATAGAGAATAAGCACCATCAACATTACCCGACTCTACCATTTCATTAAACTTAAGATTAAACTTACCTGCTTCTATTTGTGCGAACCTCATAGTTAAATTTGGATAGTCTTTATCAAGCTTTTTGACCCATAACAGATGTTTAGTGGCCTCTTCGAAATTAAGGAGATCCAATGATTTCAAACCTAATCTATACTGCAAGGTCAAAAGATCTTTTTGTAAACCTTGAACTTGTTCATAAAACTCTGATTCTTTTCCAGACAATGAAAATACTTCCTCCATTAAAATCAGTTGTTTATCCGGATGATTGGGATTAATAGCCTTTATCGCCAGAAGTTTCAGAGTAAGAAACCGCTCTGTTTTATCTTTCTCCTCTGCTATAAACGAAAGATAATCTGCAGCATATTGTTCTCCCCATGTAGAGAGTATCTCGGGAGTAGAATTTAACTGCTGAACCTTATCTAATGGTATAAAGCCACTAGATGACCGTAAATTTTCTACTTCGAATCGCATTTGTGCCACTTTATTTTTAGCCAGGATCTCACCAGAGCGTATAAGAAGCTGTTGATGATTTTCATCTGTGCTTCCACTAACAATCTCTCTCGATAAATGTGCATAGAAGCGTTCTAAACTTCCTTTATCTATAGCCTGCTGTAACGTTTTTGCATTATATTGAGGTCCCGAAGTTGCACAGGCTCCAAGTAACATAAAGCCTGCCAAGATGATTATTGTTTTAAACTGCATTATTCTTTCACTCATCATTCCAGTTTCCGGATTTAGATTTGCTTTGATAAATTGTAGATAATTTTTTTGCTTTTTCTGAGTATTGATTTGATAACAACTCATCACCATCTGCTAATGCTTGTTGTGATAATATTGTCATTTTGGAGATTATTAATTTAATACCTTCTTTTGCTTTTATATTTTCAGGTTCCATAGCTAACACACTGACAAATTTATCAAAAGCATTTTCATTACTTGGTTTAGCTAAACGTCCCTCAACAAAGGCTGTTTTAGCGGATTGTAATCTTGCATTAACTTTCAACTTAAGCAATGGATTAGCCTTGAATTTTTCTGATTTTTTATCATTTACCCCAACTTCAATAACTTCTTTTTTTGCTGGTTTATTTTCTTTTGACTCGTTCAAAGCTAATTTCTTTTTTTGTTCATTTATACCTGCTTTCAAAAGATAGCTTAGCTGTTCTATTCTGCTATCTTCAGGTAAAATTTCAACAGCTTTGTCCAGATTTTGTTGTGCCAAAACAAATTTCCCGTCTGCTATCAATTCCTTCGTCTTTCGCAAATAATAACCTGCTATTTTTTTTATACCCTGTTTAGCTTCCAGATATTCAGGATCCAGAGCAAGGATCTCGTTATAATAATAAAGTGCATTGTCATTTACAGGGCGAGTTAACCTATATTTTTTTGCTGAACTTTCAGCACTTCTCATTAGTTCAACAATTTTTCCATTTTTTTCTTCTAATGCTTCTTTGAGCAATTCTTCTTTCTTTTTCTGTTGTTTAGCTTCTTGTTGTTTTTTTAACAGTAACTCTTTTTGGCTTGTTTCATAAACCAGCTTATCAGCTACAATCTGCTTTTTAATTGGCGAATATAACGATGTGTCTTCTATCAGTCTCATAGCGGAACTCATCCATTTATTAGCCTGGTCAAATTGATTAAGTTCTGAACTTTGTTTTGCCAATTGTAAATATTTTTCCCCAACCAAACTCAAACCAGGTTTTACTTCAGGGTGTCCTGATTGTAACTGTTCGACATGGCGATAAAGATTTTCAGCAGTTAACAACTCCTTCTCACCAAAGTCCACCAGCTCCAGATTCATCTTCGCTTCTTTAAGATTTTTCTGTATATTTTCAACAAGATTTCTTTGTTTTTCTTTTTTATTTTGAGTTTCTGTTAATCGTTTCTGTTCTAGTTTTTGCTGTTCTGCACGACCACTTATTTCATTCACCCAGGGATCTATAAGCGGCATATACCCCGGTTTCAAGTATGAAAAAGCCACAACCAAAACCGGCAACAGTGGCACAAACATCCATTTCCAGATGCTTTTTCCAGCTGGTACCAGCACAGTTGAAGTTCCGCTGGTATGAGTCTGATTCTTTGGGTAGTAAGCTCTGTCATCTCGTTGAGCAATCAAAGGCTCTAATTCATCATTATTTTGAACTTGATGTTTATCTGAGCAAGCATCTAGTGCATCAACTATTTTTTTGCCACTTTGAAACCTTGAAGTTGGCTGCTTAGCCATAATCTTATTCAAAAATTCCTGATACTCAGAAAATTCTTCAGGCAATGATGGAATCGGATCGGTGACATGTTTAATACCTACAGCCAATGAATCTTCAGCAACATATGGTGCCTCACCAGTCATCATTTCATAAAAGAGCACACCTAAGCTGTATAAATCGGAGCGGTGATCGGTTTTTTTCCCTCTGGCCTGCTCAGGACTCATATACCTGGGCGTACCTATAGCAGAACCAACTTCTGTCACCTGTGTATTTGAGTTAGTCGCTCGTGCAATACCAAAATCTGTCAATACCGGTTTATTATCATGATCAAAAAGAATATTTTCAGGTTTTATATCTCGGTGGATGTATCCTTTAGAATGGGCAAAATCTAAAGCTAAGGCAACTGCTCGAATAATAGGTATAACCTGTGCGGAGGATAATCCTTTTTTGATTTTTTGCTTTAGATCTCCATTAGCATGGTATTCCATAGAAATATAGTGGTACTCATTAAAATGCCCCACATCATAAACTCCTACGATCCCAGGATGTTTTAGTTGAGCTACAATTTTAGCTTCTCTGTTAAATCGTTCAGAAAACGTGGCGTCAGCAGTGAGGACAGGTGACATTACCTTGATAGCAACCTCTCTATCCAGGCCAATATGAATTGCCAGATATACTGTTGCCATCCCCCCCTGCCCTAGCTCTTTAATGATTTTATAACCAGGGATGTCTATCATGTTTACCTATTTTTTTGTCAAACACATTGTTTTTTAATGGCTGAGTTATCGGAAAAATCAAGAAAAATTTAAACAAGCAATTTTATTATTTACCGAGTAAATTTTTTACTTTTTGCAAATAACTTACAGTTCCAGAAACTTCCACTCCAGATGTAATAGCCTTAATAAGAATAACTGCAATGTTATCATTTCCACCGGCACGATTAGCCGCATTAACTAACTCTTCCACTGACTTATCAAGACTTGCCCCATTAGCCAAAATATCTTCAATCTCTCCATCCGTTAATTCATTATTGAGACCATCACTACAAAGTAAAATAATATTACCAACATTAAGCTGCCCTTCAATTGTATCGACTTTAATTTTACCGATAACAGAGGCACCTAAAGATTGAAGTATTAAATTTTTCTTTGGATGAGTTCTAGCTTGTTCAGGCGAAATTGCCTTTGCCTCAATTAGCTTCTGCACAAAAGATTGATCTGTAGTTAATTGAGATAACTTTCCATTCCATAAATAAGCACGGCTATCACCAACCCAGGCTATCTCATATCCAGCATTATTCAACTGTAGGGCAACCACAGTTGATCCCATGCCATCTACCCCACGTCCATTAGCTGGAGCCGCTTTTACCATATGGTGAGCAGATGAAATGGCCTCGACTAGCGAATGTCCTTCTCGAATCATCCCTGGAATTGATTCGCACACAATTGCACTAGCGACATCTCCACCAGCATGCCCCCCCATACCATCTGCAACTAACCATAATCCCAACTCTGGATCTGAAAACAAATTATCTTCGTTATGATCTCGAACCTGGCCTTTATGGGTTAATTGAGCTGACTCTGTTTTTATCACCTGAATGCTTCCTTTGGTTGATATTCCCGGATTTTCAGGGTTTATCGACACTTTATAAATTAACTCACAGTATACAGGATAGTTTTATATAGCCAAATTCCTTAGTTGAACGAATTTAATCCTTTAATTCAATATGTTATATTTAAAACTACACTTGTCTAAACGGCAATAGGATCTGGAATTAAGCTATAATTCGCTTATTTAACTTACTATACTTCGACAATAAATCAATTTTTGGTTATAGTAAAATAAATCCTGTTTATATTAACCCTTTTCATAACTAATTGAGTTTATAATTAAATGACCTCAGATAAGCACCGAAAATCACCCTCTAAAACGTCTAAAACGTCTAAAAAAGATGCAGGGCCTCAAGGAACCATGATTTTTTCAGCTTCAGAAGTAGAAGCTGCTCTTGATGAAAAGACAAAAATAAAAATTCTGGCTGGAGCAGATGACTCTATGCTGGTGGGTATTAATGCACCTTTCGATGGACAGGTTTTTCATTTAACCAAACATAACCAGACCATTGGACGTAAAACAGAACAGGATATTGTGCTGGATGATCCCAGTATTTCATCACTGCACGCTCAAATAACCAAAGAAGATGATAACTGGAAAATTATCAATCTACTTTCTTCCAATGGCACTTTTGTTAATGGGAAAAAAGTATCTATCAGCCCACTTAAAGATGGGGATAAAGTGAACTTTGGTCAAGCTGAATTTATTTTTAAATCCAGTGGCAAGCATGAAGAAACGCCGCAGAACAAAGAGAGGCCTTCTAAAACAATTTGGCTCGGCATTCTGGCAATTGTCATTATAGGTATCGTCGCTGCTAGCTTTTACTGGTAAAACAATGCTGGTTAAATATTGCCAGTTAGCATTAACAAAAGTTAAAATATCATATGAATTACAGGGGCCAGTTGACCTTTGGTGAATCGTCACTGCCGAGGGATGTTTTTTTGTTCGGTGCGGCAGAAGGAGTACAGCGTAGTTAGAGCCTGCCCCATGAGTGCAGCGAGTGCTTTGGGTAATCTACATAAGCGACTGATAACACAGCTGGGCGTAAAAACAGCCTCGGCCCTTCGGTTTATGGCTAAAATAATCCCATTCGTTGTCACTCGTCACTTTTTTGGAATGACCTGGTTTGAAATGACCAAACCACATTTCTCGCGCCTGGATTGGTGTCATTTTAGTCACAACAGTGATAATTCACCAAAGATCAACAGGCCCTGACTTTATGCTACTTATTTTTCCCGCTGAAAGAAAGCTGAACTGGAATACACCTCCAGTTGCAACACTTTTTCTAATTATTCTCAATATCCTCATATATTTTTCTTTTCAAACCAGTGAACAAGAGCAACTTAAAGATGTAATTGATTATTACAGAACATCTCCTTTATTAGAAATTGAATATCCAAAGTATGCTGAGCTTAAAAAAGAAGACTACCTGAAAATTGATGACAATGCTCAACAACCCAGTGATCAAATCATTTTCGAGATGTTGTTTGATTCACAGTGGAATAAATTATTGGAGAAAGGATTAATACCTGAAACATCTGAAAACTACCAGGAATGGGCTTCCAGTAGACAAATTTTTAATGACAAACTCAAACTTATTCCTTTCTATACTCTAGGTTACAAACCTGGAAAAAGCACCATTAACAACAGCATTACCTATATGTTTTTACATGGAGGGTTTGGACATTTACTGGGGAACATGGTTTTTTTATTGATATTTGGCTTCAGTCTTGAAATCATATTTGGCAAACTTAAGTATTTAGGGATTTATCTAAGCTCTGGTATTTTTTCAGCTTTATTTTTCGGTTTGTTTAACTCTGAATCCTATCTTCCTCTGGTGGGAGCCTCGGGAGCAATAGCTGGTTTAATGGGGAGTTATGCCACTGTCTACGGCCTGAAAAAGATCAAGTTTTTTTATTGGATCCTGGGATATTTCAACTATATTCGCTTGCCTGCTCTAATCGTTCTACCTGTGTGGATTGCCAAGGAGGTTTGGGAATACTCTACTCAAGAAGGTAGCAACGTAGCCTACCTGGCACATGTTGGTGGACTATTAGGCGGAGCAGTTGTCACCTTTCTTGTAATCAAATACCTGAAAATTTCAAATACTGAATATGTTGAAAGTAACGATGAAAAAGATGGGACTGATCCTTTCACCATTGAACTTGAATATGCCATTACCCAAATGCGCAAACTCAATTTTCCTCGAGCACGAACAACCCTGGTGGATTTATTAAAACAACAACCGGATAACCTGAGAGTTTTAGAATTACTGTATAACATTGATAAAATAAAACCTGAAACGGCCAACTTTAAAAAACTGGTGAACCACATCTTTGAAATCACCAGAAAACATCGTGATCTTGATGACTGGACTCATGAAAAATACCTCGAGTTTCGCCAGCTCAGTCCCAGGGGAGGACTATCCTTACAACGACTTTTAGATTTATGCCACAGATTTATAAGAAGCAATTTTCTTGCTGATGCCGAAAAAATCATTACCCTTGTCGAGGGCGCAAGACCTGATACTGAAATACTCCCGGAATTAATGATGCAAGTAGCCAATGCCTATATAAAAAATGATCAGAGAATAAAGGCTCGAAGATGGCTGGTTAAACTAGAAAAAGAGTATAAACATAGCAACTGGAGTCAACATGCTTCAAGAGTATTGGATCGAATTGATAAAAACCAGGAAATTTGACTGGGTAAAATAACTTCCATGATTCTATATATCGCAGAAAAACCCAGCCTTGGACGCGCCCTGGCAGATGCTCTACCCAAACCACACAAAAATGCAGATGGATGTATTCATTTAGCCAATGGTGATGTTGTAAGCTGGTGTATCGGTCATTTGTTGGAACAGGCTGAACCGGATGCCTATGATCCCGCCTTTAAGAAATGGCGACTTGAACACCTGCCCATGATCCCGGAACAGTGGCAGTTGACACCAAAAACACAAACTCGCAAACAATTAACCATTTTACGAAAACTGGTGAAACAATCAACACAAATTGTTCATGTAGGCGATCCTGATCGTGAGGGACAATTACTGGTCGATGAAGTGATCAATTACTTCAAGGTTTCTGATCGCAAGCGTAATAGCATACAACGCTGCCTGATAAGTGATTTAAACTTGCCTGCTGTTAAACGTGCGCTAAGTACTTTACGCAGCAATAAAGAATTCATTCCCTTGTCCACCTCGGCATTAGCACGTTCGCGAGCCGACTGGCTCTATGGTATGAATATGACCCGCTTATGCACAATCCAGGGCTCTAAAGCTGGTTATAACGGAGTATTATCCGTAGGCCGTGTACAAACGCCCTTATTAGGATTGGTGGTTAAACGTGATTTGGATATAGGAAATTTTGAGTCCAAACCTTTTTATCAGGTTTGGGCGCATTTAATTCCCGATCCTGCTTCAGAGAAAAAAGATAACTTCAAAGCGAAATGGCTACCGAGTGAAACATGTCGGCCCTATCAAGATGAAGAAGGACGCGTATTATCCAGGCCACTTGCTGAAAATGTGGCTAAGCGCATCAGAGGACAAATGGGAACAGTTATTCATTCAAGTTGCAACAAAAAACAACAAACAGCACCCTTACCTTACAATTTATCATCACTGCAAATTGATGCTGCAAAGAGATTTGGTATGAGCGCTAAACAAGTACTCGACACCTGTCAAAGCCTTTATGAAAAGCATAAATTAATTACTTACCCGCGCTCAGATTGTCGCTATTTACCTCGTGAACATTTGCATCAGGCCCCAGCTGTAACACAGGCAATTTCTACTGTTTGTAGCAAATTAGCTTCAGCGGTTACTGGCGCCAATCTATCTCAAATAAGCAAAGCCTGGAATGATAAAAAAATTGAAGCGCATCATGCCATTATCCCCACATCAAGAAAACTTGATTCCAGCCGGTTAAATCACAGCGAATTAAACATCTATGAGCTTATTGCCAGACAGTACCTCATACAGTTTTACCCCGCCTACCAATACCAGGAAAAAAGTATTGAACTCGAAATTGCGGGAGGAAAGTTTCTTGCTAAAGCGAAACAACCCTTAGCTCTGGGATGGAAAAAACTTTTTGAAAAAAACTTTGCTACATCAAAAGCAAATGAAACAGAAAGTGAACTACAAAAAACCTTACCTACTCTAAAAAAAGGAGATAGCGTTTTTTGCGAACAATCCGAACTTTTAGATAAACAGACAAAACCGCCCAAACACTTTACTGATGCAACATTGTTGGCGGCAATGACAGGGATCAGCCGATTTGTTAAAACAGCAGAAATCAGGAAAATATTAAAAGAAACCGATGGACTGGGCACAGAAGCGACCAGAGCAGGAATTATTGAACTGTTATTTACCAGGCAATTTCTTCAACGTCAGGGAAAACAGATCCACTCTACTCTCATTGGCCAAAAACTTATCGCCAGTTTACCTGAACTTGCAACCACCCCAGACATGACAGCCCAGTGGGAGTCTCAGTTATCAGCCATCACCCAACGAGAAGTGAGTTACCAGAACTTCATGTCAGGATTATTGACAACATTGCATGAACTGATACAACAAGTTGATTCAAGTTCTTTTTCAGAACTAAAAGGCGAAGGTAAAAAAAGCCTTTACAAAAAGAAGGCATATTCGAAAAAGAAAACCGGCAAACCGAAAAGGCAAGCTACATCTAAATAACCTCCGTTCTGTTATTGCCAGGATGGCATGTATGCAGAAAAAGCAGGAGCACTTTTCTGTTATTGCCAGGATGGCATGTATGCAGAAAAAGCAGGAGCACTTTTCTGTTATTGCCAGGATGGCATGGCCGTTAATAGCTCCATGCATAAACGGCACTTCCCACATCCCTGTAGGTCGTATGCAGAAAAAGCAGGAGCACTTTTCTGTGACTCAATTACTGAATCCAGCTTTAAGATTGAGCAACCACTTCAGCCACCGACGTTGCCACCTGATAATCAACACCGTCCAAGGCATCAAAATGCGCTTTTCCGCAGAGAATTTTCAGATTCTCTTCTAAACGTCGTTTGTCGCTATCATGAGTGGTTTTGGTTTCACGAATTAAATAGACTTTTTTGTCGTCTTCAAGCACTACAGCCCAGTCCGGGTTGTAATCGCCAACAGGCGTTGGAATTTTAAACCAGCGTGGTAACTTGCAGAAAAACCTTACATTGTCGGCACCATCTAAAGCTTGTGCTGTTAACAACTCTATGGTCGAGTCATACTCAATGTAGTTATAAGGTGTTTGTACCTGCTCGCTTTCCTCAGCATGCTGCACCTGATAAACACGATCTAAATAGGCTTCCAATTCTGGTTCATCAAACAACTCCATTTTAAACTGTTCGCCTGCTAATTTTTCATAGCGGATCCCATCCACTAAAAGCTCATCCAGTGCTTTATGGATCTGTTTGTTTACTTCTGTAATAAAGCCTTGCGGATTGGTTTTGAATTCTTCAAGGCGTCCGCATTTTTTGATAATTTCTAATAGCGTACCCCGCGTCAATTCTGTTTGTGCCTGCAAGGCACTCAATAAATCAGGCAATACCTGGTGAGATGCAATATAATGTGCTTTGGGGGTTTGTATTTGTCGTTCAGCGCCAAAGCCGGCATCCGTAAGCTTGGCTTGCGTGTGTTCAATGGTTAACGAAACCGCTTTTACCACTGGCATAAACTGAACTTTATGAACCGCTAAATCAATCAATTTCCGGGTACTGAATTGAATGGAATATTGTGTTTTTTGGCTGATTTTATCCCACAAAACCTGAAAATCCGGGTTGAGCTCTACCCGCTTGTTGTAAGAAACCGGCAAACGCTTGCGATTATCTTGCACACGACCTGCAAACATAAAGCTCCTTAGCATATCGATAATCTCATTTTCTAACGCTTTAAATTCCTCAGGCACTTCTAACTTAAAGTACAAATCATCAGGTGTAAATTTGGCGGTGATATCGCCCTTTTTATCTAAATAACCATTGGCCTGCAGAGCTTGCCACAGCCGTTGAGATTTATCTTGCCCCAGGGTTTCCAAATCATTCATAGCCAAAGGTGCAAAGGCAATAGCAGGTACACGACCAAATTTAAAGCCGCCACCAATATCTTTTTCCATTTCACTTTGCAGTTGCTTGGCATAGTTCTCAAATGATTCACTGGCCACCACGGTTAAGCGATTCACCTGTGGATCGTAAATTCTATCACCATTGGCATCCACCGCCAGGCGCAAACCACGACCCAGAGTTTGGCGGCGTTCTTTTTCACTGCCAAAATCTCGCAAGCTACAAATTTGAAAAACATTCGGATTATCCCAACCTTCTTTCAGGGCAGAATGACTGAAAATAAACCGTAAAGGTTCGCTATCGTCTAACAAGCGTTCCTTGTCTTTCATGATTAGCTCATACACTTCCACATCTGCATTGGTTGTGCCGCTGGTATCTTTCAGGCCAACAACTTTACCGCGTTTTTTATCGGTAGAAAAATAACCGTCATGCACCTGCGCTACATTTCGTTCAGGCAATTGCTTGAATAACGGAGACACAGCCAACTCGTTATAAGCTTCTTCAAACCATTGGGCGAGCTTGCCCTGTTGTGGCACACCTTGATCATCGTAATAACGATAGTTGGCAACTTTATCAATAAAAAACAATGACAGTACCTTTACAGGTAAACCCTGCTTGTGCAAATTACGTTCTTTTTTAAAGTGCTCTTCTACCGTTTGGCGGATCTGTTCTTTTAAAACATCGTCTTGAATACCGCCTTTTTCCTGTTCAGGCTCCAATACTTCATTGTTGGCAAAACGAACATATTCCGCGCCAGGTTCGGCGTAAATCTCATCCACCACATAACCTTGGTAACCCTCACGATTAGTGTGATCAGATAGATCCGTGCCTTGCTTGAGCTTCACGGTTTTTTCTTTGGTGCCATTAGGCGTATTTTCATAAATGACCACAGCAGCAGATGGCGTTTTAGCTTTGCCGCTATAACCAACTTTGGCGAGCTTAATAAAGGTGCTATTCACATTGTTTTCAGCTTGTATCGACGACACCGATATTTGTTTGACTAACTTAAGGTCATAGGCTTTGACTGGTCCTAATTCATACAGCAGGTTATAAGGATTTTTATGAGTGGCCGAATAACGTAATACAAATGAAGGACGTAAATGATTGATTGCGCGTTTTGCTTTGGCCGTAGAATCCACCGATTGCGGTTCATCGATAATAACCACCGGTTTAACCTGTTGAATAAACTCAATGGGCCGCCCCATCATTTTATCCAATTCCTGATGGATCACATTAAGTTTCTTACGTTGCTCATCAGTCAATTGATTGTAATCTTCCACATCACCGGCATCTTTTTGAAAAGCCTGAATATTAATCACCATAATCTGGATGGTATTGGCCGTGGCAAACTGACGAACTTTAGACAGATCTTTTGAGTTATACACATAATGATCGAAAGGAACATTGTCGTACAGACGACGAAAATGATCTTTCATCATGGCAATAGATGATAACACCCCTTCGCGAATAGCTACCGATGGCACAACGATAATAAATTTACGCAATCCATGCTGTTTGTGCAGCTCAAATAAAGAACGCAAATAGACATAGGTTTTACCGGTACCGGTTTCCATTTCTACTGAAAAATTAGGAAAGGGATACACATCATCATCCGCTATAAGCCGGGATGATTTTTCAATGTAATTTTGCTCTTGCAAGGTATTAAGGTTAGCCAATAGTTTAACTTGATTAGACTCAGAACTCACATCCAGATCATTGGCAATACCACGTTCCACATAAGTATTTCCCGAACGGCTGATCCCTTCAAATAAAGCCAGGGTAGAGCCGATGGCATGTTGTTGATAATCAAGATCGGGGTTGAATTTTAATTTCATATTGCCCCCCGCTTAAACTGTTTTAAAATCAATTTGATCAATTTTCTCTTTGCCTCGGTTAAAAGCCTCGAAGGTTTTCACCGCATTGGCTTTAAGTTGGTCGTTGCCGTGAAAGGCTTTGTCCAAACAAATAAACTGGCTGGGCGCTAATGTTAGTATTTCATCAATAAAAGCCTGATTGATATTATCGCCCAAAAATACCAACAAACTATTTTCCGCTACGGAAAATGCAAACTGATCGGCTACGCTGATTTGCTCAATTTTTTCGGTTGGCATCACCCCGGCTTTAATCAGTAATTCATAGAGCAAATCTTCCTGACTGGCATTGGGGTTGATATGATCAACATTGAGTTCCATTTGCTGAATCAATGCATCGTCAGAAATAGTTTTATTGGGTGCTTGCCATTGTTTGAAGTTGCTTTGGTCGAGTTTGAGTACTTTGAAGCCTAGATCGAGTTTGGCTTTGTCGTCAAGGTCGAGTTGGGATTCGAGTTCGGTTCGGATTTTATTACCGGCGCGACGGATGCGTTCTTTGGAAATGTCGGCTATGGTTTTGTAGCCGTTTTTAAATGCATTCGATTTGCTTTCACAAGTTTCAGGCAATTGGATTGATATAGAGTTAATGCTCCTATTAATTCGAACTTCAGCAAGCATGGCTGCATGAGCTGTAGTTGACGATCCTGCAAAGAAATCCAATACAATATCGTCTGCATTACAAACATATCTTATCAACTTTTCAATATCTGAAACAGATTTAGGATTATCGAAAACGCGTTCTCCATCAAATAGAGATACAAATTCATTAGTAGCGGTCTGAGCATAACTGTAGTGCACACTTGTCATAACTTGCTCTGAGTTTTCAAAGAGATTGGTTCTTACTCTGGGTACGGTTGTTTCATCTTCTCCGAAAACTATACGTCCCTTTTCACACTCTTCCAAAAATCTCTTTATTGTCGGATAACGCCATCCACTCACTGGTACTTTACATACTTTCTTTGTTACTGGATGAAATACGTCATATTTTGGTCCACCACCTCCAGGCCAATTTATATTTCCGTCATCTCGATATGGGCCTTTTTCATCGAGCTTTTTGAATCTTTTAATTGGCTCACGAGCGTCACCTTTTTGAATACTATTACAATATTCGATGTATTCTTTTTTAACTTTTGACAAATCACCCTTATTAACCAAAAATGATTTTTCAAAAACCTTCTTAACTTCATCAACTCCTTCCTTTTCAATTCTAAGGACTACATTTTCTTCTCTCAATGTAGATTCATTTCTAAAGTAGACAAGCATATACTCATGTCCAACAGAAAAGTATTTAGCGTCATTTTTTCTATTTCTATCCCAAACAAGGCAAGCAACAAAATTCTCCTCCCCAAAAATCTCATCACACATCCTTCGTAAGTTTTCCACTTCATTATCATCAATGGAAATAAAAATCACGCCATCTTCTCGCAGTAAATTTCTCGCCAGATACAATCGCGGAAACATCATGTTCAACCATTTGGTGTGAAAACGTCCTTCATTGGCAGAATTGGTACTCCATTTGCGGCCTTCGCCGCCGCTTTCTTTGAGACCGGCGTATTGCAGATAGGTATCCAGGTTTTCTGAAAAATTATCCGGGTAAATAAATTCTTTACCGGTATTATACGGCGGGTCGATGTAGATCATTTTAACCTTGCCGTAATAGCTTTTTTGTAATAGCTTGAGCACTTCGAGGTTATCACCCTCGATAAACAGATTTTCGGTGCTGTCAAAGTCTACCGACTCTTCACGGCAGGGTTTTAATGTGGCCTGTGAGGATTCTTGAATTAAACGCAAACAATCACGTTTACCCGGCCAGTCCATGCCATAGCGTTCGCGGCGGTTATCGTAAATATCACTAAACTGCCCCAGCTCGGCTTTTAGTCGCTCAAAGTCGATGCTTTCAACAATGTCACCAACATCGTTTTTAACTTCGGTAAACACGCCTGGAAACAATTGCTTGAGTTGTTGTTTGCGTTGTTCACTGATGTTGAGGGACTCGCCATTCATGGCATTTTTGTTATCTTGGTTGATCATCTATTTATTCCAATTCGATGGTTTGCTATTTTTATTTTGACTCTGGTTTATGAGCGGCAAAAATGGTGAGCTGTAATTCTTCACCCAGCATTTTATATTGCGGTCGCTTACCCGAAAGTTTTTCAGACTCTTCTAAAATGATGGGAACACCTTCGCCACGCTTATCCATCATTAACGCTCTATTGATAGCAGGATGTTCAATGGGACATCGAGCCAATAAACTTGAGATCAGTTGATTTCGCGCCGCCTGACGAACTCCCAGATCATCTACTTCCATGGTATTCACCAATAAACCCGGTGAACTAAGCACTAAATGATCACTGAACATATGCAAACGGATTTTCATGCCGTGAAGATCATAATCCCGATGAGCCACAGCATTGACCAGGGCTTCCAAAATGGCCGTCAGGCTGTATTGAGGGATATCTTCTCTTCCCAGAACTTTACGCGCAGGGATCTTCATGTTTTGCTCAACAAACAAAAGCGCTTTAAGCACCTGTTGATCTAATGGGCCATCCAAATCTTTAGCGTCTAACTGATCATCGGCATTGCGCCTGTCACCAGCGTAGCAGACCGCCTGAATGAAAGCATTGGGAAGCCAACGTATTGGGGAGGGTGTGCCTAAAAGTACTCCTGAGATACTGAGCTTTTCATCTTGTTCTTCATCTGTTACAACCATTTTCAACTTACGCAGTTGAGTCGATTCTGGCTGGCCTTGATCGCGTATGAATTTTTTACATAAACTGGAGTCAAGATCTTGCGGGCTGGTTCCCGGTACGGCTTTTTCATCAAACCAGATCATCCGTGCCTGACTACGTTGCATCATTAAACGCGCTAAATAATCCTGTCTCATTTGCTGTTTTGATTCTGCTACTCTTATAAAATAACGCCCGTTGCTACTATGTACAAATAAACTCTTGTCGATAGAAATATACAAAATCGCCTTCGATACTCCATTCGAGTCAGGCAACTCTACCAGCCTTGTGAAAATAGGTAGCGGTGGTTCAACATTATCTCTTGCTGCACTTTTAACCAATGTATGTACAGATTCCAGCATGTTTTGAGGTATTCCCAGAATTTCTTTGGTCTTGTCGTCCACGCCAAGAATTAAATATCCACCTTTTTGGTTGGCAAATGCGGCCATTTCATCGGCTAAATCCTGTTGTTTGGGTCCTTTGATTTTTGAACCGCTAATTTCAACTCTTTTAAATTCATAACGAGAATCTTCTCCTAAACGGATTTGGTATAATAACTCTCTAACCAGTTTTTCTCGATCCATTTTCTTTCCTACTCGGTCAATGTCCAGCGAATGCTAAATAAGGGTTGTATTTGTTGCGTTAATTCCAGCTTCGCTTGAATTTCATCCAGCAAATTATCTTCTTCTTGTTCAATTTGCTTTTTGGCTTGATGATATTCAGTGAGTGCATCATCTCGTTTTCGCTCCAATTTACGCAAATCTCTTTTTGCAGCAATTTTTTCTGCTGTAGAAGCCAGTTGACGTGCATCTTTCTTGTAGGCTCTTATCTCTGCATCTAATTCATCAACGCTGATCATCAGGGCTTTGCGTTGGTCTTCTGCCCAGCGATCCAGTTTACTATTTTCCTGTTCAAAATAAATTTCTAACTGCGCTTCAGTTTGTAATTGTTTTTCTTCTACAGCAATCTCTAATAATTCACTTAACAAATCGTTGTCAAGTTGAATATTATTCTGCTGAACTTCAGCAGGAATGCTCAATAGATGAGCCGCATCATCTTGGTTGAGCGTTTGTCCTGCATCTGTTTTTGCCAAAACTAACAAATGGTTTTCATGTATTTTGGCAAAGTTAAAAGTTAAGTTAACCACTTGTAAAATACCTGATTGCCCTATCAACTGTTTTAACGATGAATAGAGTCCAACCAGTTTTTTATAGGAAAACACTAAAGAAGCTGAGTTTTTTGCTAAATTGGCAGATCGGCTCTTTGCTTTGCGAACAAGATCCCAGGCCAAATAATGTTCGGTGCTTTGCAAACGGAAAAACTGCGAATCATTTTCCTGTGCAAGCTGCCAGTTAAGATCGTATCGAGTGTTTTTGTGAATAAAATGATTGCGCTCAAATTGTGCCTGAGGCAATTCTGCTCTGGCTAAATCCATTAAAACTTGTTCATAAATCTTTAAAAAATCATTACTTTGGTCACGTCTTGTTTTTAACGTAGCAACAACATCTCTATCAAAATTATTCAGTAACGTTTGCCGTGCGGCTTCTTCTTTAACCGATAGAACCTCTTCCATATCTTGTTGTAACTGGTTAAATTGATATTGAACTTCATCATCTGTGCGACATTTTTGATAAATTTGATAGATACGTTTTTCAATATCAATGTTACTTTCTATCGCCCCCAGTATTTCATCAGACGCACCAAACACACCTTCAAACAATTTTAATTTTTCATTAAGTAACTGGAACACTCTTTGGTCAGCAGGATTTTTCCGATTGACAAAATTAACCACAACCACATCATTTAATTGACCATAACGATGTACACGTCCAATTCGTTGTTCTACTTTTTGAGGATTCCAGGGTAGATCGTAATTAATCAGTACAGAACAAAATTGTAAATTTATTCCTTCCCCCCCAGCTTCGGTAGAAATGAGAATATCGGCTTCATCACTCTTAAATCGCTCCACCAAAGCCGCTTTCATATCGGCGGTTTTTGCACCACTGACACGAGCACTACCCGCATGTTGCTGCAACCATTGTTTATAAATAGCCTTTGAATTCTCATCATTATTGCTACCATTAAGCAGCACGGTACGACCCGAGTAACCATTGTCTTCAAGTAGCTGACTTATAAATTTTTGCGTTCTACAGGATTCAGTAAACACAACGGCCTTACGTTGACCACCCAGGTTTTCCGTCATATCTAAAGCTTTTTTCAATACCAGCAATAGTGCATCACCCTTCGAATTAGACGATATGTTCTGTGCTAACTGTTGATATTCAGTTAAGTCTGAAATTTCTTGCTGAAGTTTAGACGGCTTAGTGCTATTTTCTTTTGTTGATTTTTTTTCACCATCCTCCACTTCAAATTGATCGATCCAATCATCGACTTCTTCGAGATCAGAAACGTCGTCTTCAGAAAGTAGTTGCTTTAGCTTTAACCGATTAACCATACCCTTTAACGTATCTGCTACAGCAAAACTCGACGAGGCCAGTATTTTACGGATCCCTATACTGACCAAATGACGCGCCTGGGGGGAAATAGCTTGTAAATCTGGTCGCTGTAAGTAATCGGATAGTTTTTCGTATAGATCCCATTCTTCTGCACTCGGCGTAAAATCCTGTGTCAATGAATAACGGTTGGTAAAATTTATGCCGCCTTCTTGCTGAACCTGCTTACGCAAGGTTCTATGACATAATGGTTTAATGCGCTGTTTCAAATCCTGATAGGTTATTTTGTCTTTCTGACGATTAACATAAAGCGTACGGAAAGATTTTTCATCGCCAAAGTAATGTTCATCAATCACCTTACTTAAACCATACAATTCCATTAAGTTATTTTGAATCGGTGTCGCTGACAACAATACTCTTAGCTCGGCATGAGCAGTCGCTTCAACTATCGCTCTTGCCCTTTTGTTATTACTTTTTTTATAGATGTTTCTTAATTTATGTGCCTCATCGAAGACGATTAGATCCCAATTAACCAGGCGCGTTAATTGTTTTTGTAAGGCGATATATTCATAAGAGCAAATCACGATAGTATCTGTTTGATTTAACGGATTTGCAATGCCATTTTTTTTCTGTTCCCGTGCAATTTTACTATCAATAATAATAGAAGGAAGTTCAAACTTATCTGAAAGCTCCTGGCTCCATTGCTTCCTGAGTGATGCAGGCGTTACTAATAAAATGGCTCGTTTCTTTTCAGCCCATTTTTGGGCAATGACTAAACTCGCTTCAATGGTTTTACCTAGTCCTACTTCATCCGCCAGTAATACACCTTTAGATAAAGGTGACTGGAGAGCGAAACAAGCCGCAACGATTTGATGCGGATTCATATCAACCCGCGCAGATGCCATGGTACGTGAAACCTGATTTTCGACTTGACTACTTTGGGTTAACAAATGAGCAAAATATAGACTCTGATACTGAGTAAACATCCTTATTTTTCCTCAGTGCTATGAAGTCGAGGCTCAGAATCTAGCCAGCGATCAATAGCCGCTCGACCAAAACGCCACTGCTTACCTAATTTTTGTCCAGGAATACGACCTTCCTGCACAAGCTTATAAACAGTTGACTTGGGTAACTTTAAATAGGTTGCAAGGTCTTCAAGTGTCATCACCTGTTCGGCATGGCTATTGCTCATAGTTTTTATCAGATATTAACAGTAATTGGAAGAATCCCATGAATTCACTCACAGTGTCAAGCAATCGCTTTTATAGGTTCTAAAAAAAATTAAGCAGACAGTCTACAATAAATCTTTTTAAGGTCTGTGATAAGTTGAAATGTAACCTGCACATGAATTCTTTGTCCAATTCAATGTCAGTCAGGCTAAGTTGAACTTATTAATCTAACTAGCTCGAATGGCTCTTCAGGGTCAGATCAAGCTTAAACCTATCATTAAAACAATAAGTTCAAACTTGAGTTAATACTGTTAACTACTTCCTAATACCCTCAATCGAAAAAAACAAATCTACCTCTTTCGAAGCTGGCCCTAGGTTAAAATCAATTCCATAATCTTTAAGTGCAATTTTTGTGGTGCCTGAGAACCCTGCACGATAACCTCCCCATGGATCATCACCCTGTCCAATATAATCAACATCGATAGTCACTGATTTAGTGACACCATGGAGTGTTAAATCACCGATCAGGGTAGCTTTATCTTTTGAGGTTTGTTTAAAAGATGTGCTTATAAACTTAGATTCTGGAAATTTTGATGTATCTAAAAAATCTTTGCTTCTTAAATGTTTGTTTCTTTCGGCATGATTGGTATCGATACTTGTGGTGTCTATGTTGACTTGAATATTTGATGCATCAGGATTTTTTTCATCAAAACTAAACTCCCCTTCAAATTTACTAAAATCACCCAGTAACCAACTAAATCCCATATGTTTAATTTTGAACTGGATAAATGCGTGGGCTCCTTTAGAATCTATCACATAATCCGCTGCCTGAGTCGGAAGTGCAATGAAAGATGATGCTGCTAAGGATAGAGCTATTGCTGCTTTTTTCAAAGATTGATGCAGGTTAATTTTTTTATTCATGGTTTTCTCCTGTTGGTTTGTATGTAGGTGTTGATGTTTTTTTGCCGAACATTCGGCTTAAGGTAATATCTTTGTCGATGTAATGATGTTTAAGTGCTGCTACTGTATGCAATGCTGAAAGTAAAATCAGGCCAATAGCAATTAAAAGGTGTAATTCTCCAATAAGATCTTTTGAATCACCATTTAAAGTAAATAGTTCTTGCAAAACTGAAGCAAACGAAGGGATCTCAAACCAGCTAAATATAGAAACAGGATCACCTTCAATAGTCGAGGTAAAATAACCTGTGATCAGAATTGTGAATACGCCGATATATAACAGACTATGCACAATGCTTGATAATTTAATTTCATATTCCGCATAACTTTCCAGAGGTTTTGGAGGCGGATTAAATAGCCGCCAAACCAGGCGCAATAACATAAACAACAACAATAACATGCCTATGCTTTTATGTAGAGATGGCGCTTTATGATACCAACTGCTGTAATAATCAAGTTCCACCATCCACAATCCTAAAATAAATAGCCCTATAATGACAATGGCACTTAACCAATGAAACAGTATGCTAATAAGGCCCCATTGCTGGCTATTATTTCTAAAAGTATATTTTTTCATGGGTTACTGAGTACTCTCTTTGTATTCGTGTTTTCTTCACTCCTGATTTCTCCAGTAAGAATACCCTGGCGATAATCTTCAATGGCTTGCTGAATTTCTTCCCGCGTATTCATCACAAAAGGACCGTATTGTTCAATGCTCTCTCCAATGGGTTTTCCTGATAATACTAACAGTTTTGCTCCTTTTTCGGCTTCAATTCGTAATTCTCCTTCTCTGCTAAAACTGGCTATCTGGTCATTGATAAGAGGTCTTTTATTTTCGCCCAGGGTTATTTTTCCCTGATAGGAATAAACTAACAGGGTATGCCCTTTTTTTATTTCCAGTTCCAGTAGGTCTTTATCAATAAATTCTATATCAAGATAAAGCGGTTCAGTTGAAAGACCTGATACAGAACCTTTTATTACAGAATCAAGTACTTTTATCTCTCCAGCTATAACTTTGATAGAAACATGATTCAAACGAGTGCTGGGTATCAAATCCTTTTTAATATCCTGATATTGAGCTGGCGACATTTTCTCACTTGCAGGAAGGTTGACCCACAACTGGAATCCTCTCATTCTACCTTCTGTCTGCTTTGGCATTTCCGAATGAATAATACCACGCCCTGCCCTCATCCATTGCACATCACCTGAATCAATCAAGCCCACATTTCCGTTTGAATCCTTGTGTTCCATTTTTCCTTCCAACATATAGGTAACTGTTTCAAAACCCCGGTGAGGATGAGATGGAAACCCCGCAATATAATCTGATGGGTCATAAGAGCCAAACTCATCTAGCATTAAAAATGGATCAAATACTTTGGCTAAATGTCCTCCAAAAACTCTTTTAAGCTTAACCCCGTCACCATCTGAGGTAGCCTTTGCTTGAATAATTTGTTCAACTTCTCGATATATTTTCATCAGGCTGTCTTCCAATCAAGTTTTACCAAACCACAACAGGCCCTCTAGGCCAAAGCTAATTTTGCTATTGATGCTCTTGCCGTGGCAAAACCATTATCACGGCTATCTCCGCCCATGTTTAATCCTTCTGCATAGATCACTTCAACATCATCAAGCCCTAAAAAGTTTAAAAATGTTTTCACAAAAGGAACCTGTAGATCGGTAGCCTGATCTTTATGGATCCCTCCACGAGTTGTTACCAGGTAAACCTTTTTATTTTTTAGTAATCCCTCTGAGCCAGAAGATGTATATTGAAAAGTGACTCCAGCTCTTGCAACATGATCAAACCAGGCTTTCAACATTGAAGGAACGCCAAAGTTGTACATGGGTAACCCTATCACTATTACATCTGCTTGTTTTAATTCATGGATTAAATTATCAGAATATTCCACTGCCTGTTGTTGGACTTCGCTACGATCTTCTTCAGCTGTCATTAAAGCTGCTAATCTTGAACCATCAAGATGAGGGATCTCCTCTTCTGAAAATTTCCTGGTAGTGATCTGATAACTTGTTTTCCCTGACAATTTTTCAATGAGATCATTCATCAATTCCGATGATGCTCCCTTGTCAGCAAATAAACTGGTATCTAAACGAAGTAAGTTTTTCATGGTTAATATCCTCAATAGAAATGACTGAACCTATAATAAATCAAATAAACTAATCAATTGAATCGATTTTTAGCACTAAATGAACTAATATTTAGATATATTAAAGAAATAAACATATAATTTATGGCTATTCCTCGGATCACTCTAGAACAATGGGCGGCGTTTAAAGCTGTGGTAGATGAAGGATCTTTCGCCCGCGCAGCTGAATCCCTTAATAAAAGCCAATCAAGCATTAGTTACGCTATAGCCCGTCTGGAAGAACAGCTTCCTACACCTGTTCTAGAGCAGAAAGGACGTAAGGCGGTACTCACTGAGGAAGGAAAAGTACTCTATCGCCATGCAAGCCAATTGTTAATACAAGCAACAGAAGTTGAGCAAAGTGCCAAATGGTTAGCAAAAGGTTGGGAATCTGAAATCACCTTGGCGGTCGATGTTATTATTCCCCTCGATCCCATCTTTCAGGCATTAGAGTCGTTTTCAGAGCAATCAGGAAGTACCAGGGTTCGCTTACTGGAAACCTCGCTTTCCGGTACTACAGAGGCATTATTAGAACGCCGGGCAGATCTGGTTTTAACTCCCACTGTACCACCAGGATTTTTTGGGACGCCATTGATGCGGATAACTATGATCCCAATGGCTAATCCTAAACACCCACTTTTTGAATTAAATAGAGAACTCTCTAGCACTGATTTGAAACAACATCGTCAGATTGTCGTACAAGATTCAGGCATAAAAAGACAGCAAGATGCAGGCTGGCTAGGTGCGGAACAACGCTGGACAGTAGCAAATTTTAGTACCTCAATAAAAGCCGTAAAATCGAACCTGGGTTTTGCTTTTATTCCCGAAGAATTAGCCGAGCAAGAACTCCAAAGTGGCTCATTAAAACCTCTGCCTTTAATTATGAAAGCAGAGAGACTGCTCTCTATTTATCTGGTTATTGCCTCACAGGAAAACGCCGGGCCTGGAACCAAAGCTCTGGCAGAAAAAATTCAGAGTGTTAGCTTTTCTTAAATTCTACATACACTCCAAATTCCCATGAAAAATGCTATGAATTTAGCCCTCTCATTTTTTTTCCAGGTTTATTCTAAGCAATTGGCTATGAACACCTTTACTATCAGTCGTAATTTTATATAAACGATCATACTCAGAATCTTTGATCTCGCCTTGAGGATCACCACCAAGCAATGACACCAGATCAGGAATGGTATTGCTATGTCCTACCACCAGGATCACTCCTTTAAGCTGTTTTAAAAGCTTGGAAAATTCTTCCTGTTTGCCGGGGTTATATTGCTCAATTTCTAATTTAACCAGATTGGCGGAAGGTTTAGCTGTCTGTAAGGTTCTTTTATAATTAGATGAGAAAATATGGGATATGGCTTCGCCTCGTAGCAAGTTAGCAAGAAAATTGGCTCTACGATTGCCTTGTTCCGTTAAGGCTGGATCTTTAGTTCCATCAACCTGTTTCTCGGCATGTCGAGTCAGATAAATAATATTTTCCGCCACAGCTTCTTTACCTGGAAGAAAAAATATCAAACAAAATAAGACTGATCTGGTAATATTCTTAAACATCGTTTTTTTCTCTTGTATAAATAACTTACTCTTATTTATCATAGACTAATTCATTTTCTTCCCAATTATAAGGGCTATTGTTATCAGCCAGCCACAATATAAACATTACTTCACATTAGCTGCACTTATTTTCGCAGGCGAAATCATTTTTAGCTTACCATTTCACATTGCTCGTTTCTTTAGACCCACCCTGTTAGAAGTTTTCCAGTTAACTAACACCCAGTTAGGGGATATTTTTGCGGTATATGGCATTATTGCCATGTTAGCTTATTTTCCAGGCGGCATCATAGCCGATCGATTTTCTGATCGAAAATTGATGGTTACTTCTTTGCTATCTACTGCCGCAGGTGGGTTCTATTTATATTCAATCCCCTCTTTGAATGGACTTTATGTGCTTTTTGGTTATTGGGGATTAACCAGTATTTTATTATTTTGGGCAGCTATGATTAAAGCTACCCGTGAATGGGCAGGTGCAGCCACTCAAGGATTGGCATTTGGCTTTCTTGATGGAGGACGTGGATTTGTCGCCAGTGTTTTTGCCAGTATTGGAGTTATCATCCTGAACTTGTTCGCATTTGAGCAAACGGAAAATCTAACCCAGCAAACTACAGCTTTACAATCAGTCATTATCTTCTACAGCATTAGCACCTTATTAGCAGCACTTGTGATCTGGTGGTTAGTGCCAGAGCACGTAGAAGATAACTCAGTCCATACCTCAAAGAATGAAACTACATCAGATCACAAATTAATAAGTGTTATTGGCAATAAAACAATATGGTTACAGGCGGGTGTTGTTATTGCGGCCTATTGTGGTTACAAGGCACTGGATAATTATGGTTTATTCGCCGTGCAGGTACTGGGAATGAGCAACCTGGAATCAGCCGAATTCACCACCCTGGCCAGTTATTCTCGCCCTATCGCTGCCATAGCAGCAGGTCTGATTGCTGATCGCTGGCATTCCAGTAAGCTGGTATTAACCCTTTTTGCTATTGCAACTATGGCATTTTTCAGCCTGAACATAATCTCATCGTCTCAAATAACAACCTCGATAATATTAGCCAACCTGGTTATCACGTTTGTTGCGGTTTATGCTTTGCGAGGGATTTATTTTACCTTGCTGGAAGAAACCAAACTCGATCTGAGTATTACCGGTAAAGCAGTGGGACTCATTTCTGTTCTAGGCTATACACCAGATATATTTTTTGCACCACTTACAGGACGAATTCTGGATGCCAATCCTGGAGTCGCCGGATTTCAAAACTATTTTATATTGATAGCACTGTTCTCTGCTGCGGGGTTATTATTTGCTTATGGGCTTACTCGAACAGTTTCCAGGAATACAGAATTATCTTCATCGCAGTAAAAATGAAGATATTGAGCCTAAAAGGTTCACAATTTAACAGCTTCTCTGTAAAATTTACTTTTACATGTTTTAGTCATTAAAAATAATAATAGGACATCCTGATGGGTAGACACTTCGAAAACCGCAAAGAATCTATGGCGAAAACATCTGATGCCAATGCAAAGGTATACAGTAAATTCAGTCGTGAAATCTATGTTTGTGCCAAGTCCGGTGGTGCTGATATCGAAGGGAATCTGGCCTTACGCAGTTTAATTGATCGCGCAAAAAAGAACCAGGTTCCGGCTCATGTTATCGAAAAAGCCATCGATAAAGCAAAAGGTGGTGGTGGGGAAGACTTTGCCGTAGCGCGTTATGAAGGTTATGGTCCTGGAAATTGCATGGTGATCGTAGATTGCCTGACCGATAACCCTAACCGCACCTTCGGTGATGTTCGCCAATGTTTTACCAAAACAAAATGTAAGATTGGTGGTCAGGGTAGCGTCATCCATATGTTCGATCACTGTGCTATTCTGGTCTACAAAGGTGAAGATGAAGAAGCGGCCCTGGATGCGTTAATGATGGCAGATGTTGATGTTACTGATATTGAAAATGAAGATGGTAACATCACCGTATTTACTCCCCATACTGAATATTTTAAAGCTAAGCAGGCTTTAAACGAGGCCTTGGGTGAGATAGATTTTGAGGTAGATGAAATTCAGTTTCTGGCACAAAATAGAGCAGTAATATCTGGTGAAGATATAGAGATGTTTAATAAATTTTTAGAATTATTAAATGATCTGGATGATGTACAAAACATTTATCATAATGCTGAGTTTTAACAAGGGTTAAAACTCAGTTTAGAATTAAATACCCAGGCCAAAATCATTTTAATACCCTTAAAAGCGCCAACCACCGCCACAAACGCAACACATCGGCCAATGCAGCCGCAACATAAGTTAGAGCACAGGCTTTTAAAATTTGGCGAATAGCAGGCAAATACTGCGGCGGTATATAATCTCCTTTCTCAAGAATAGGTAAAGCCTTATTAAAACTGGCATCCCACTCTTCTGGCAGGATAGCGGCATAAATAAAAACTGATGACAACAAAGTCATAATTCCAATCAAAGCGGTCAATCCGACTAAATGAGGTACTCGAACTAACACCCCAACCATTGGCATAGCCATTAATGAATAAATGCCAATTTTTTGTAGCAGGTGAGCTTTTCCTAAATAGCGTTTTCTTAAATGGCTCACGGGTTCATTACGATTAAACTGAATGGCATGTCCCACTTCATGGGCGGCAACCGCCACTGCAGTTAATGATTTTCTGGACAAATGTGATGGACTTAACCTGACAGTGTTGGTTTGAGGATCATAATGGTCGCCCCCTTCATCTGCAGCCTCAAGTTTAACCTGTTGCAAGTCAAACCTATCCAGTAAGTGACGCGCAAGCTCTCCCCCACTACCTGGCATGCCCTCTAGTGGCTCACCATGTTTAATTAAAACATGCCTAACCCACCATTGCGGTGCTAAAATAAGAAGAATCAGAAATAAACCTGCAATGAGAACTAACAATTTTTAAAATACCTCTCTAAAACTACAGTATACTCAGTTGTTTTCAGTACTGAGAAATTTTTCAGGTAAATTATGAATATAACCATTTCAAATAACCAAAAGAAGAAGTTACTTAAAGCAATACAAGATGAAAAGGTCTTGTTCCAGGAAGAAAATGGAGAGCTGGTGGTAGATGTTGCCGCATATATGGCCTTCAAACAAAATCTGAATGTCTCGCCCATAGAGTCAATCGTTGATAATAGGCTTCTGGACTTTGATTCTGAATTTTTTATTTTTAGTTAAAGCTAGTCTTACGATTCGAAATCGTCGAACCCTTTTGTATTGACTACAATTGAGTCAAAACAAACAGGAACAATGAAGGGTTCGGCCTGCGCTTGCATAGAACTTATACTGTTGGAGCTACATCAGAGTTTAAAAACTTTGCCACAAACACCTGTTTGCCATAGGTTTCAAAAGAATAACGGACAGTATCATTAAGTAACTTCGTCACATCATCAAACTCACCAAATACCTGAGTACTCATGGTATTTGTTATCACACTGACCGTTTTAGCCGCATTTAACTTCTCAACAATATCTTTAATCATGCTTAAAAAGTCACTATCTAAAGGATATAAACTAAGTTCTAACGATATTTTCATTTCAATATTCCTAATTCAATTTAACGGTTCAAAAGCAGAGCCTTTATACTCTGAGTTAGATATAATGAATATATGTTTTTTCAAGCCTGACTTCCAATGAAAACTATCAATATTAATAGAAATCCCGTTGAGTTATATAAAATTCTAAAATTCGAAGCTCTGGTATCGGGTGGTGGCGAAGCTAAAATAGTCATTACTGAAGGCATGGTGCAAGTCAATGGCGCTATCGAGACTCAAAAGAGAAAAAAGATCCACCACAATGACATTATTGAATTTGATAATGAAAAATTTTTGATTCAGTTTGATAGTTCTCTTATTTCAGGTAAAACAGCTCCTGATAGCTCATTAAACGATAACAATGTCAAAACCACACCCGGCTTAAAACCTGAAGTCAAAAAACCAAAAAGAAAACCTATTCGTTTCTAAGCTAAGTCACATTAAATTATTAATTACACCGAATCAGGATAAGGACATTTCCATCAGGAAGAACCCAAAATAACTAATAATTCTAATGAAATTCTCTAATGATCATCTTTTTTTCGATATTATCTATTTCTTCGTGTACTTCGTGGTAAATATGTTTCATTTTGTTTAAATTTCATACAATTCATTCCATTTTACACTGAAATAATGTATAAGGGCGCAATGAAATTTCCTAAAAGAATCCAACCACTGGTCAATGACGGGCTAGTCGATGAAGTAATCAGCCAGCTAATGAGCGGTAAAGAAGCTTCTGTCTATGTTGTACGATGCGGTACAGAGATCCGCTGTGCCAAAATATATAAAGAAGCCAACAAGCGCAGCTTCAAAAAAGCAGTCCTTTATCAAGAGGGTCGACGAGGCAGAAATAGCCGTCGAGCCAGAGCTATTGAGAAAAAATCCAGTTTTGGTCGTAAGCAACAAGAAGATGCCTGGCAGAATTCAGAGGTAGATGCGCTCTATCGCTTATCAAATGCTGGTGTTCGAGTTCCACAGCCCTACGGTTGTTTTGATGGTGTATTATTAATGGAACTGATCACTGATGAAAACGGACATGTTGCCCCGCGTTTAAACGATGTTTTATTAAGCACAGAACAAGCTTTACAAGATCACGCCACCATTATGAAATACGTCATGTGCATGCTTAATGCTGGTTTGGTCCATGGTGATCTATCAGAATTTAATGTGTTATTAGACGAAAAAGGCCCCGTTATTATCGATTTGCCTCAAGCTGTAGATGCCGCCGGAAATAACAACGCAAAAGACATGTTAGAACGTGATGTTAATAATATGACAACCTACTACGCTCAATACGCACCTCAATTGCTCAATAGCCAGTACGCCAAAGAAATCTGGGATATGTATAAAAATGGCGAACTTCATTCTGAAGTCGAACTCACCGGACAATTTAAAGAAAATACCCAGGAAGCAAATGTCGATGAGGTATTAGAAGAAATCAAAGCAGCCTATGCGGAAGAACAGGCACGACAATTGCGCATGCGTGAGGCGGAAGAGTTAGGTTAATCAGTGACAGGTCGTCAATAAAAGTTACAAAGCAGGTTACAAAAGGTTACAAAGGACAGGCACTATTCTTCCACAAAGCATAGGTGAATAGGGGTTTTAGATAACCGTCAAAAGGTTACAAAGGACAGGCACTATTCTTCCACAAAGCATAGGTGAATAGGGGTTTTAGATAACCGTCAGTTGAAAATTATGCTATTGCGTAGCAATTT
>JBFFIY010000038.1:0-37661 GCA_041556195.1 Enterobacterales bacterium | reverse complement strand
GCAATGCTCCAAGCATTGCTTATGCATACACTCCATCCGTGGAGATAAACGTTTTTGAACAGCTTCAGCTGGCTCGTAGAGGGATGTGCATGGACGCACATCATAAAAATGGTTACCTACATGGATGTAGGGTATGCTGGAAATGCAGGAGCTATTTCCAGTCAAATAATCGAGACAGTTAATAGCTCCATGCATTAACTGCATAATCCACATCCATGTGGGGATATACTCACATTTTTTGCCTCGAAGTCATTGCCATGGATGGCATGTATTCAGATAAAGCAGGAGCACTTTTCTGTTATTGCCATGGATGGCATGTACACAGGTTTTGCAGGAGCCAAAAGTCTGAGACTCATTTTAGGGGCAATCTGAACAGCTACGGGTGCATTCAGCAACTCGCTGAATAGTTACTAAAAAGAAAGAACAAATTTATAAATGCTTATTCCTTTGTCGATTGATTATCTGAATCAACATTATGACGGGAACGAAACTCTCTAAGTTGCCATAATGTCACCAGAGGCCCCGAAATAGCATAACCAGCAAATACCACAAACAACACTAAAGGTGGTTCACTGGCAATCATTACAAAAGCCAAAACTAGAGCTAACACAGCAACAAAAGGGACTTTTTCTTTCCAATCTACCTGTTTGAATGATAAATATCGAAAGTTACTCACCATAAGCAGACCAGAAATAATTAATATAACAGCGACTAATAAGGAATGATCTTTTCCGTAAATAGCATAAGCTTCACCACACCAGACCATGCCACAAACCACTGCGGCTGCCGCAGGTATCGCTAAACCTTGAAAATATCGTTTATCTGCAGTTCCTAATTGAGTATTAAAACGTGCCAATCTTAAAGCACCACCAGCCACAAAAATAAAAGCTGCCAACCATCCTAATTTACCCTGATCATTCAGGGCCCAGTTAAACACCACCAATGCAGGTGCTATACCAAATGAAACCATGTCAGCCAGGCTGTCAAATTCTGCGCCAAAGGCACTTTCTGTATTAGTCATCCGTGCAATTCTTCCATCAAATCCATCCATCAACATCGCTATAAAAACAGCAATAGCAGCATCTTCAAAACGACCTTGCATGGAAGAGATGATTGCATAAAAACCCGCAAACAAACCGCCAGTTGTAAATAAATTTGGCAGAAGATAAATTCCGCGTCTACGTTTAGGGTTTTCTTTATGTTTTTGTGTCATAAATTTTTCCGTAACTTACCTAGCATTCAATTATCAAAATATGTCAAAGTCGGTTGACTTAAACTATAGCTGTGTCAATATGCCACCCAAAATTAGGGTGTTCAGTTTTTAGCAACACAGCTATACTATAGTTTCACCAGAGTTAAACACAGTCAATCAAAATTTGTGCCGTCGGGGTCTGTTAACGTGCAACAAGGTGTTTCTGATAATCTTTTACAACACTGTACCATTGTGGGAAAAACTAACAATGGAAATGCTTTCAGGCCTAGTGATTGGGCTGATCGCCTATGTGGGCACTTATCTACTTTCAGAAATCGCCGTATTTACTATTCTCCGCTCTTGAAACCGGCTGTTATCGAAGGCATTAAATGCGTTATTGTGGATGCATCACTCGAAGAGCTTCACCCAAAAGTCTACCAGATGGTTATGGATTTTTGTAGAACTAATTCATTACAAATCAAATAAATTCCATTTTTTGAAAAAAACCCAAATTTTGCTCAACATTTGTATATTTGTTGGTAGCTTAGCTATTTGTTTGATAACTATTTGTTCGAAAAAATTCCAGCCTGAACCAGTCTCTGCTATAGTTAACGTAGTTCCTTTTAGGAGATAACAAAGATGAATAAAAAAATTATTCTTTGTCTTGCCACAGTATTCGCATTTTCTGTTGCCTCTCAGGCCTTGAGTGATGAACCCTTGTATAAATGGAAAGATGCAGAAGGCGTCGTGCACTTTACCCAAACACCACCTCTGGGTGATATTCCTTATACAATATTGAATGTTAAGGTTCAATCTGTCATACCCGCCCCTAAATATAAAGCAGATGGCACTAAAGCAGATGAAGAGGAAGAAGAGAAAGCTCAAAGCCCGGAAGCCCAGGCATTTAATCAAGCAAGGAAGAAAAATTGCGAGCTTGCCAAATCTAACCTGAAAACTCTGAAAGAAAGAGCCAGGATAAGGCTACGAGGAAAAGATGGCGAATACGTTATTTTAACGGATGAAGAGAAACATGCAAAAATTGCGTTAACTGAAACACAAGTTGAAACTTTTTGCGGTTCTGAAAAGGCTCCCTAGCTTTGCCAGGTTAAAGTTCTAACTTAATAGAACTTTATTTGATTAAAGCTTGTGATGAACAGATCGAAGTTTATCCATACTCGACTGCTCTTACCCGGTTCTATGGCTCAGTTGACCAGGGCGCGGCTTTTGTAAGTAATAACATACCCGGAATGGCCAGAAAGAAGCATAAATAGTAAAAATTCACCCATCCTAAAGCCTCAACCAGAAAACCTGTGCTTGCCCCAGCAAGCACTCTTGGTAGAGATGCCAGACTGGTCAGTAATGCTATTTGAGTCGCACCAAAACTTTTATTGGCTTCCTGAAAGATGAAGGCTACAAGAGCTACTGTACCTAATCCCACGCCTATATATTCAAAGCTCACTACTAAAAATAACCAGAGCTGCCCACTTGTTACCGATAACTTAAGGGTGCTTAGCCAACTCACTATTTCTGGGCTTGAGCCAACTGATGTCAATTTGACATAACCCAGAATCGATAACATTTGTACAACCCCAAAAATCCACAAGGAACGATTGATACCTATTTTGAGTATAACCAATCCACCGATCAAACCACCGACGATTGAAGCCCATAAAGCTGAAATTTTGGCGACTGTTCCAATTTCCAGTTTGCTAAACCCCATATCCACATAAAAAGGTTGTGCTAGTGCCACCGCCATGTTGTCACCAAGTTTATAAAGAAAAATAAAAATCAGAACTAATAAGGCTTGTTTAAATCCATCTCTCCCAAAAAAGTCCTTAAAGGGTTCAATCACAGCTTCTTTCAAAGTTAATGGGCTTTGTGGTTCTTCACTTGGTTCAGGTAGCCAGAGAGTGACTAAGATACCCAGCGCCATTACACCACTGACAGTTAATAACACCCATGACCAAGGCCAACTGTCAGCTAAAATAAGTGCCATTGAACCAGGGATTAATGAGGAAATTCTATAAGCATTTACGGCAAAGCTATTACCCATACCGAGTTCTTCATCACTGAGTAATTCTCTTCTGTAGGCTTCTATTACAATATCTTGTGTAGCACTATAAAAAGCAACAATAAAACTGATTCCGGCAATTAAATAAATACTGGTTTTAGCTTCAAAAAAAGCAAAAGAGGCAATAGCCAGGGTGAGCAGTAGCTGAACAGGCAATAATGTGGTTCTGCGTCTTCCAAACCATTTTGGTTTGACTCTATCAGCCAGTGGAGCCCAAAAAAATTTCCAAGTGTAAGGGAGTTGTATCAGGCTAAAAAGGCCAATTGTTGCTAAGTCGACTCCTTCAAACCTAAGCCAGGCGGGTATCAATTGAAATAATATATATAAGGGAAGACCTGAAAAAAATCCAGTTAGAATGGAGGCCATCATGCGCCGAGTAAACAGTTGTTGCCAGAAGTTACCTTGCAAAGGTTTTAGTGTCCTTTTTATGGTGGTTATTCATGATAATTTGTTCCTCCCAAGATTGCTCTTGGAAGGTATTCAAAGTTTGATTTGATATTGACTAATTATTTTCTTTTCTCATATGAGGAAACAACAAGACATCTCGAATAGAGGGGGAATCGGTAAGTAACATCACCAAACGATCAATCCCAATGCCTTCACCTGCAGTAGGAGGCAATCCATACTCTAATGCCCGGATATAGTCAGAATCAAAATGCATAGCTTCTTCATCACCAGCATCTTTGGCATTGACCTGTGCTCGAAATCTCTCGGCTTGATCATCTGGATCATTTAGCTCCGAGAAACCATTAGCAAGCTCTCGCCCGCCGGCAAAAAATTCAAACCTGTCAGTGACTTCAGGATCGTCATTACTTCGTCGTGCCAGAGGTGAAACCTCTGTCGGGTAAGCCGTAATAAATGTAGGTTGTATTAACTTTTCTTCTGCTGTTGCTTCAAATAATTCAATATGGATCCGACCCAACCCCCAACTATCTTCAATATGTATATGCAGATCTTTGGCTATCTTTTTGACTGAATCTATCTGTTCTAAATCTTTTGGATCTAAATCAGAATTATATTTCAATACGGCTTCAACTACTGTCATCCGATAAAATGGCTTTGAAAAATCGTATTCTTCACCATCACTTGTGAAACTCTCAGTGCCAAGAATTTCTTTAACCATACCACGCAGCATATCTTCGGTTAAATCCATTAAATCATTAAAATCTGCATAAGCCATGTAAAACTCTAACATGGTAAATTCAGGATTATGTCGAGTGGATAGCCCTTCATTACGGAAGTTACGGTTGATCTCATAGACACGCTCAAAACCACCCACCACCAAACGCTTCAGGTAAAGTTCAGGCGCAACACGTAAATACAGAGGCATGTCTAAAGCATTATGATGTGTGGTAAAAGGTTTAGCTGTAGCCCCTCCGGGAATAACGTGCATCATAGGAGTTTCTACTTCGAGAAAGTTCTGGTTATCAAGATAATGACGAATATATTGACTCACTCTACTTCTTACCATAAAGGTTTTTCGAGATTGTTGGTTAACAATCAAATCAACATATCGTTGTCTATATCTTTGTTCCTGATCTGCAAGTCCCGACCATTTATCAGGCAAGGGGCGCAAGGCTTTGGTTAGCAAAACAATGGATTTAGCCTTAACTGATAACTCACCCGTTTTGGTTTTAAATACCACACCTTCTACACCAAAGATGTCACCTATATCAGATTTTTTGAATTCTTCGAGTACTTCTTCGCCCAGATCATCTTTTCTCAAAAAGATTTGAATACGTGAAGACATGTCCTGGATTGTAGCAAAACAGGCTTTTCCCATAATTCGACGAGTTAATACTCGCCCGGCAATTTTAACGGGTATTTGTTTGGGATCTAATTCTTCTTTTGAAATATCTTTATAACTTTCAAATAGCTCTTCTGCTAATGTATCTCGACGAAAATCATTGGGGTACGCTCGACCTTGCTCTCTTAATAGAGCCAGTTTTTCTCGTCGCATACTGATTTGTGAATTAATATCTTCGCCAGGTTGTTGTTGTTCAGTTGTCATCAATTTATCCGGGTTATGCTAATTTGACTCTTCTTTCGAAAAGTTTGCTTTTGTCTGTTTTAGCGGGTTTTCGCTTAAAAATTCTCTACTTTATCACAAGCGGCTTGTTTAATAGATTTATTATAAGAAGACTTTTCTTTTTCATAAGTATCTTTCCAAAAATCACAGATCTGCTGATTGGTCTTTTGAGCACTTTTTTGTCTGTTTAGTTCTGCTTCTAACATCTGGATATTTTGTTGTGCTCTTTGCTTCTCTTGATCCGACATTGCTGGATTTTGTAATTTTAAATTTTCAAGGATCAGCTGCCCCTGAATTCCCACACCATCAGGCGTATAAGGCAATATATATTTAAGGCTGAATAATAACGTTAAGTTTGCCAGTATGACAGCAAAAAAACGGTTAGAAATGTCTTCATGACCCCCATATAATCACCTTTACATGCTCAATTGAATATTTGCATTACAAGCCAGATTTCAAACTTGCCACAATAAACTGATCCAGCTCTCCATCTAATACCGCTTGAGTATTACTGGTTTCAACACCCGTTCTTAAATCTTTGATCCGTGATTGATCCAGTACATAAGATCGAATCTGAGATCCCCATCCTATATCGCTTTTCTCAGATTCTTGTTCAGTTTGCAATTCTCTTTGTTTTTGTAACTCCAACTCATAGAGTTTAGCCTTTAATTGCTTCATGGCGGCAGCTTTATTCTTATGTTGAGAGCGATCATTCTGGCACTGCACCATAACGCCTGTTGGCTCATGGGTGATACGAATGGCGGAATCCGTTTTATTAACGTGCTGCCCACCTGCACCACTGGCTCGATAGGTATCTATTCTTAAATCTGCAGGATTAATATCAATCTCAATAGAATCATCCACCTCGGGATACACAAAAATTGATGCAAATGATGTATGACGGCGATTACCCGAATCAAAAGGTGATTTGCGTACTAACCGATGCACGCCAGTTTCAGTTCTTAACCAACCATAAGCATATTCACCTTCAAATCTGATTGTTGCACCCTTTATACCTGCAACATCTCCATCAGATACTTCTATTACCTCGGTTTTAAAACCGTGAGCCTCTCCCCATCTTAAGTATTGCCGCATTAACATGCTGGCCCAATCCTGAGCTTCTGTTCCGCCTGAGCCAGATTGAACATCTAAAAATGCATTATTGGGATCCACTTCGCCCGAAAACATTCGACGGAACTCCAATTCTGCAATGCGTTTTTGATAGCCCTCTAACTCAGAAACGATTTCTTCAACTGCACTCTCATCATTTTCTTCTGCGGACATATCAAGTAACTCTGGCATGTCGGTTAGTCCATCACCTAACTCACTTAATGTTCTAACAATTTTTTCTAAAGTCGCCCGTTGTTGTCCTAATTTTTGAGCACGATCAGGATCATCCCAAACATCGGGCTGTTCTAACTCTCGTTCAACTTCATCTAGTTGCTCTTGTTTCGTATCAAAGTCAAAGATACCCCCTTAACGTAGCTACACGCTCAACCAGATCTGCTATCGACTCACGAATGGGATTAATTTCCATGGATTTTTCCAAAATAATGATAGTACCTGTAAGATTGCCTTATTTTACCCAAGCTCTAGAGCACAGTACAGAGGTCCCGGTTATTTAATAAAGAAATAAAATGGGGGAGATGGATAAGGCTCAGCATAAGCACTGTAAACCAGGGTTTTCTCGAAACTCTTTTACTTCAGTTTATTTTTTGACCCTATCAATAGAAACGAGTTCATTTAGGCTCAATTCTGTCTATATTCTTTTTAGAAAAAAATTTGGGGATGTGTTACTTATTCAAGAAAGACTATTTTAAGACACAGGAATAACAATATGCGAGCAATACAATGACAAACAAAAGTGTCCCATTTTTGGGACATATAAAGCTCAAAACAGTTGGGTTATTCTTCACTATAGCATTTGCAATATCAAGCCTTGCTCTCGAAGTTCCTGAAAATGCTCAGGTACCAGCCAAAAGAGTCGTTGATCAGCTTTCACGACTTTACATAGTTGAGGAGCTGGATCTTGATATTGGTGCCAGTATTGGACTTAGTATATTTCCGCGTGATGATACGCTAGCAGATGAATTAATACGTAAGGCTGATTTTGCAATGTATCGCGCTAAAGAAAGCTTAAATGAAGAAAATAATTAACTCAGAAGCTGTATCACTTATTCGCAAACGCATTTTTTGAGAGTACTTTTATGCTATTCGCTAGTTTTGTTGTTGCTCTTTTACAGCGTTGAAATCACGAAAGATTCTAAGGCCCTCTTCAAACACATGAGTTTTGAGCCATGTTTTAAGATACTGGATGGTTTTCTGAAGCTCGACTTGTCGCGGTTCTTTTCGTAAGTTGTCTAACAGGCTCGACACTATTTTTGCACCCTTCTGGTGAAGTTTCGCATGCTTATCTACTTCAGCCGATGACAGGTGCTCACATAATATTTTCTCTTCTCGGGCAGTATGCTCGGTTAGTAGAGCAACAAAACTCTCAAGTATATTAACTATATCTTCGGGTGGCCCATCCCTCATTGCAATCGCATTCATGCGAACAATATAAGCAGAAAGTTTACGATGATCAGCATCAATAACATCAATGCCAACAACAAAACTATCGTTCCACTCAACAAGTCGTACTTTGGCCAACGTTTTTTCCCTGATAATACTATTTACTGGAATTGAACATCTTTAACCTAGATTGGGCAGATGTTTGTGATTCAACTGAGAAATTTAGATTTAACAACATTATACTCCAGTTGGCGTTACAAATCGTTATTATGAGTAAAATTAGCAAGTAATCAACTTTGCATAGGCCATAGGCTAATATTATTATTGTGCTGAATTTTATCCCCCTATAAAATTGAATCCAGGCCAGTCAACCAGAATACTATTCACTTTTCTGGTAGATATTTTGACCGATTTTCTACTTTTGCACCATCAATTCTCAGAACCGCTTAAATACACAAAATCAAACTAATAAGCTACTATTTATTACATGGCTCTGATTCACAATCAAAAAAACACTAACCCAGTTTAATCCGGCTCAGATCAGCAACTCAGGTTAAAAATGGACAATAACATGACAGGACTAAGCCAGGTAGAAGCACAACGACTCTTACTTAAGCACGGTCCCAATACACTACCCCAACCAAAGCGTCCCGGGTTGTTGTTTATATTTGTTGGTCAATTCAAAAGCCCGTTTATTTATGTGCTATTAGCCGCCGCATTAGTTTCACTCGGCCTCGGCCAAAATATTAACAGCATATTCATACTGGCGGTGCTTTTGCTTAATGCAACTATCGGAACTTTCCAGGAATACGCTGCCCAGAGAGCGGCCTCGGGGCTTGAAAAAATGGTGCCACACTGCGCCACTGTATTACGTGATGGCAAACCAATTATTATTAATTCGGTCGATATCGTACCAGGTGATATTCTACTGCTTGCATCCGGTGACAAAGTTGCAGCTGATCTGAAACTTATCCATACAAAAGAATTGGAAGTCGACGAGTCCATGCTTACAGGGGAATCACTTGCCACTGAAAAAGATTCGGAATTTTCAGGCAATGATGATATGCCATTGGGTGACCGGCTGGACAGGGCTTATGCCGGCACGGTTGTACTGCGCGGCCGTGGTCGCGGTGAAGTGGTGGCTACAGGCATTCATACCGAAATCGGCAAGATTGCAACTGATGTAATCAGCGAGGATGAAGTCAAACCCCCTTTAATTCAACGCATACACCTATTCACCATGCGCATTACCTGGGCCATGCTGATCTTAATCGCCTTTATCTTTGTTATCACAGTTGCACGCGGTGATGATATTTCAACGGTATTCCTGTTAGGCGTAGCGCTTGCTGTTTCTGCAATTCCAGAAGGGCTGCCCGTTGCTATAACTGTTGCCCTCGCAATTGGTATGAAAAGGATGGCAGCCGTAGGAGTGATTATTCGAAAACTGGTTGCTGTTGAGTCTCTGGGATCCTGTACTTTAATAGCATCAGATAAAACCGGCACACTAACCGTGAATGAGCTAACGATCCGCCGTGTGATGCTGGCCAATGGCACTTCTTATTCAGTCAGTGGCGAAGGCATGAACATGCACGGTGTTATCACCCCGGACAGTAAATCCAGAGACAATCAGACAGCTCTGGAGATGTTGATCTCTGGTGGCGTACTTGCAAATGAAGCACATCTTGATTTTATCGATAACAGCTGGATCAGTCATGGAGATCATGTTGATATCGCATTTCTGGTATTGATGAACAAGGTTGGTTCAGGTGCCGATGATACTCGCAAACGTTACGCAGAGATCGGCAGTATTCCATATGAATCACACAATGCTTATGCCGCCAGTGTTAACCGCTACCATGAGCGTATCGAACTCTTCACCAAAGGTAGCGTAGAAAGAGTGCTATCCATGTGCGACCGTGCCATTGGTGTTTCCCCTGATCAGTTGCACAGAATTGAACACAGAGCAGAAAAACTCGCCGCCGAAGGCTTTCGCGTTCTTGGAGTAGCACACCGCACATTGGATGAGATACCTGTGGATCCCAAAGTCTGTATGGAAAAACTGGAGTTCATCGGCATGGTTGCAATGATTGACCCATTGCGGCCCGAAGTGATTGATGCTGTTAAGCAATGTCGTGATGGCGGCATCAAGGTAATCATGGTAACAGGCGACCATCCACTCACCGCACAAGTATTAGCAAAAGAGCTGGGCGTTTCCCGCTCTGGCATAACACGCACATTTGATAATCCAGTCACGGGCATAGAATTAAAAGAGGCCGACCAGGCTGGCAAAGAAACATTTGATGCTCTGGTAAATGACACACGTGTATTTGCGCGAGTTGAACCTCACCAGAAAATGCAAATTGTCGAGAGTCTGATTGATAAAGGCGAGTTTGTAGCTGTTACTGGTGATGGCGTCAATGATGCACCCGCCCTTAAACATGCGCATGTTGGTATATCAATGAGCAAGCGCGGCTCAGATGTAGCACGCGAAAACTCTGACATACTTTTAACAGATGACAATTTTTCATCCATCGTACAGGGCATCAAACAAGGTCGCATCGTTTACAATAATATACGTAAAGTTATTTTTCTGTTGATCTCAACCGGTGCTGCTGAAATCACATTGGTCATATTATCTATCTTGATGGGTTTACCATTGCCCTTAATGCCGTTGCAATTGCTTTGGCTTAATCTGGTTACCAATGGCATACAGGATGTTGCACTGGTATTTGAACCCGAAGAAGGCCATGAACTACAACAACCACCACGTAAACCTGATGAAGCCATATTCAACCGACTAATGCTTGAACGTATTATTGTTAACGCAATTGTAATGGGATGTCTGGCATTTGCTGTTTTCTACTGGCAAATCAGTAATGGCGTAGAAGAAAATAGTGCTCGCAACATTACACTGTTATTAATGGTTTTATTCGAAAACGTGCATGTGTTCAACAGCCGCTCAGAAACCTTCTCAATATTTCAACAGAATTTCTTTGGAAACCCTTTGCTACTTTTTGGCATGTTAACTGCGCAAGGGATACATATAGCAGCGATGCACATGCCCGGCCTGAGTTCGATATTAATGGTTGAACCCGTGGCGCTAGCCTTATGGACAAAGCTACTGTTAATTGCTCTATTATTGATTATTGTGGATGAATTACACAAATACTGGCACAAATACTGGCACAACCGTACTGTATCGAAATCAGAGGAATAGCCAATACCAGAAAATATTTTTTTTGCTTATCCAGAATTGAGGTTAACTAAGCGGTTCCCCACTAACCGGATGATGAACAACCAGCGCCACCGTCTGACGATTATGACGAGCATTAATACGCAAAGTCATACCCTGCTTAACTTCGACTGGCGGCACTAATAACTTAACCTCCTGATACCAATGTTCACAATAAGCTTGCGCATTTATATCGCCAAAATCGGGCCTGTTATCCAGAGTCAATTCATCATCCATGTACAGTTTGATCCAATAAACAACACCGTGGCAAATACCATCTCGCGTCACAGCAACATCTATTTGTTTATGCATTGGCTCAGGCTTTGCCTTGCCAGTGAAATCGAAGGGAAATATAACAAAATCATCCGATAATAATTCTCCTTCAAAACTGGCCGCTTCCAACACTACGGTATCGGGACGAAAACGATTAAGCGCACTAAGGTTGAAACCACTTGCATCGTCCGCTGCCCCTTCGCGCCACAAGCGTTCTGACTGAATCAACCCGGCGCACAGATCTGCCCGAGAAGGAATAATAACGGCATCATCACTAAGCAGATGGCAACGAGCATGCTCAAAGGTCTGCAGAGCACCTTCGCCTATGACCACGGTATCAAAAATCTCCGCAACCAGCAGGTTCGGTTTCTCTCCATGGAAAAAATCAACAGCAGGATCTATTTGTTGCGAAGATTTATTCAGGATCTGAATTCGATCGGAGTATCCATTTTTCTTAACCACTTCTCGGGCCAGTTCAGCTAAAGTCGGATTAGCTTCACAGGCTATCACCCGTTTAGCCCCTGCTCGTGCGGCCATTAATGACAATAAGCCAGTACCAGCACCTATATCCAGTACTACGCTATCTTTATTAATAGCTCGCTTGAGAGTCTCCTCAAATATGCGATTACGTGGTTCGTCATTTACCATCGGAAAATGCCATCGTTCTACCATTCGCCCACTGATCAGTCTCAGATTACGACGAGCAAATACATCACCTGGCTTCAGCCTGAGTACACGTTCAAATGTGGCATGTGCTTGTTTCAGATCCCCCATTCCCCATAGTGCAATGCCATAGCTATTGAGAACTTCAACAGAATCAGCATCCAGTTTCAGCGCATGCTGAAAACAGGGCATGGCTTCTTTTGCCCGCCCACTCTGCACAAACAGATCGCCCATATGAGCATGGTAGCTCGAATTTTTCGGATCAGTTTCAATCGCACGAGTTAAGCTTTTAGCCGCTTCGTTCAGGTTTCCGCTGGCTGCCAGGCAACGCCCTAACATATTCCAGCCCGCTGCACTGTTTTCATTAACGGCCAAATGTTCCTGACACAATTGGATCGCCGCCCAGGGATCACCGTCGAGGCGAAGTTCTCCAGCCCGTGCTAGCCATTCCTGTTCAGACTGAATCCCATTTGTATCGTTCATTCTCTCTCTGCCAGTAGATATTTCAATAAGACGCTATATTAACCTGAACTCTGGATAAGGAGAACCATCCAGCACAGCTATTTTTTCGGCTCTCTGCGTTAAGATTGCTTCACTGCGGCTCAATATGTTTAATCATCAACTGCAAACTGGTTTCTCCTCGAAACTCATTTACCTCAGGTTTATAAACGATCTTGACTCTTTCAATAGATCCTGACCAGAATTCAGGATCAATATTAAAAGCAATTCCATCTACTAATTGTCCTGTTGCTGTCTGTAAAACCAGTTTCAGATGTTTTAATCCAACAATTCTTTTATCAACCACTTGAAAATGCCCATCAAAACTGGGTTCTGGAAAATGTTGCCCCCAGGGACCTGCAGTAGATAATGTTTGAGCAGCTCCAAGATTTAACCATTTATCATCGAGTGCACCATCGGTTACAATTTCATGGGTAAGTGTGTTATCTCCGAGTTGAATGTTTATCGCACAATTCAAAGCTTTTTCAAAGTCTGTTAAATGATGTTCGGATAGGGTCAAACCTGCTGCCATGGCATGCCCACCAAATTTAGTCATTAGTTGAGGGTGGTGAGTATCCACCCAAACCAGAGCATCTCTAATATGAACTCCAGCAACAGATCTACCTGATCCCTTTAAGTTCGTATTATTCTTATCTTGTTCATTTTCACGAGCGAAAGCAAAAACAGGTCGGTGGAAATGCTCTTTGATACGAGATGCGACCAACCCTACAACACCTTGATGCCAGTGTTCCTTAAACAAGCAAAAGGCTAGAGGCAATTGTTTTGCACCAAGATCATTAACCAATAGAGAAACCTGTGCCAGGGCTTCAGCCTGCATGTCAGCTTCAATTTCACGACGAGCAAGATTCAGCTCATCAAGTTCAACTGCCAGTCTTTTAGCTGTAGATGGTTCTGATGCCATTAAACATTGGATGCCCACAGATATATCATCTAAACGTCCGGCTGCATTAAGTCTGGGACCAATGACAAAACCGATATCTATGGCCGTTAACCGGGCAATGTTACGTTTGCTTAACTCCAGCAACATGCGAATGCCCGACCGACATTGACCTGCCCGTATTCGTCTTAACCCCTGCTCCACTAACCTTCGGTTGTTGAGATCCAGAGGAACCATATCGGCAACGGTTCCAACTGCGACTAAATCTAACCAGTTGGCCAGATTAGGGACTGGAATTTTTTGAAGCTCAAACCAGTTTTCCTGTTTTAATTTCGCTCGAAGGGCTAATAACAAATAAAAGGCAACACCAACTCCCGCTAAATTCTTACTGGGAAACTGATCATCAACTAAATTTGGATTAACGATGGCTGCAGCATCGGGAAGCACATCTGGTGGAAGGTGATGATCGGTGATAATGACTTTGATCCCTAAAGCATTCGCTTTTTCAACCCCGGCAATATTGGCAATCCCATTATCTACGGTGATTACAAGATCAGGTTTTGACTCAGCGGCAACTTCCACTATCTCTGGAGATAATCCATATCCAAAATCAAACCGGTTTGGTACAAGGTAATCAATATTTTGATGGCCAAAGGCTCTAAACACCTCCATCATCAAACAGGTACTGGTGGCACCATCCACGTCAAAATCACCAACAATAATAATCCGCTCTGCTGATTTCATTACCTCAAAGATCAAATCAACCGCCAACTGGATGTTACTCAGAGAATGATAAGGTAATAGTTTATCCAATCCCATATTCAACTCATCGGCATTAGATATTCCTCTTGCAGCATAGAGTTGATGCAACAATTCATTGCCTTGCCAACTAAATAATTCAGAAGGAATCTCTCTTCGGCTCATTTTAGGAGCAGCTCGAAGATTATTTTTAGATGTTACTTGAGGAGACATTGATTATACCCCTGAACATTCAACAACAAAATTTCTCAACCGGTAAATTCCTCCGCCAGAATCGATTAAGATATCTGGCTTTTAACCGATAGACTGAATCATTCCCTAACGAAAGCCATAACTCATCAATTTGTTTATTTTTTAAGGCAGTGGTCATAGGGGCTAGCCAGGTTTTTTGCCATATTTGTAGATATTGCTGCCAGTTGGAGACCAGAGCCTGGCGCCTTAACCATAATAATTCTAAATCAACGATTTGAGTACACGAACTGTTTTCGAGATTGACATCATGCCAGGTGTCAGGCGTTCGAACATGTTCAATATTAGATGCCGAAGCCGCACCCAGAAGTATATTGGAATTAGATATTAACTTATCACAGTTAAAAATCGGCAAAGGCTGATCTGGTTTTCCCCATAAATAAAGGCTATTAAAGCCAGATAATTGAGAATTTTGTGATAATCCGCTTCCATGTAACATCATTTGAACTTCAGTGAGTGTTTTTTTCCAGAAAGGCGCATCTTTACCTGACGGAAAAATTTTTAGTTGATCTTGTCCTATTGCCTGCAAAGGTGAAACAAAATCAACTGCAGAATGTGAGCTGCTCCACAAGTAACATTCCTGTTGAGATCTACAGTGAAGTTGTAATTCATCTTCAGCAAACATTTGATTAAATTCTTTTTCAAAGCTTTCTAATTCTTGAGGATTTGAAGAGAGTTGTCGATTACCGTTGAGATAAACCGACAAAGTTTCTGTTTTAAGAGACATAGGATCGGCTCTAAACCAAAAACCACCTTCTTTCTCATTCAACCCAAGATAATTGGCCCCCCAAGCAGGATCACAATCTGCCAGAACTTCGATATCGGCCAGACTGGTGAACTCATCACAAGACAGTGGAAATTTATCTGCCTTTGATAAAGCCAGTTCTAATGTGGGGAGCTGCATACTTTTTATAGGATGTTCTGCATCCCTGGCATGCACAGCACCCAATAAACCTGGAAGCTCGAAAATAACTTTTTTCATAATGCGTTTGATTGATACCCCTAATCTCACCCCATACAAGGCAATTTGTAACTATTCAGCGAGTTGCCAAATGCACCAGTAGCTGTTCAGACTGCCCCTAAAATGAGTCGGTTCGAGGCAAAAAATGTGATTATACTCGATTATTTGACCATTTTTGAACGGTGAAATGGCTCATTTCATGGGTAAGCTGAATAGTTACGGCAATTTTTGTTAAACTTCACTCACACCCTTCAACCTGTTAGAAAAACTGGGAGCATTATGTTTTTTAACGAAGATCACAATCATTCCACCTACCAGATCCGCTCTTACGAGCCAGGCATCATAAAGGTTAATGCTGAGAATTACACGTTCCCTTTCATTCTAACACCTGAAAAAATCATCAATGATATTTTACCGGAGACATTAGGGGCTCTAAATTGTGAACACATCAACACACTTTGCCAACTTGGTGCCGATATTATTTTATTGGGGACGGGAGAGAAACAGGTTTTGCTGAAAAAAGAATGGATGATAGAAGCTGCTAAATTCAATTTAACCATTGATGTAATGGACACCCATGCAGCATGTCGAACATATACGGTATTATCAAGTGAAGGACGACAACTGGTAGCCGCCCTATTTCCATAATCCATAAAAACTGAGACTCGACAAATTAACAATAAATACAACAAAAGCTCACCACGAAGCACACGAAGAAAATCAGATTTCTCATTACACAGAAATATAGATTTTTCATCTTGGTGGTTAGTGAATTTTCCCCGCTTGTGCCTCTAAGTTAATTATTTTGTCTTAATCTTCGTGTCCTTCGTGGTAGAAAATTCTTTACTGATTTAGGTTTAGGGCCTACCTAAAGACCGCGTTTTTCTAATTCTGCTAATAAACGCTTGGGCTCCATATAACCAGGGATTAGATCACCATTAGAGAAAATCACCGCTGGTGTGCCCGTTAATCCAAATTGAGGTACTAAACGATAGTGATCAGCAACTGGATTTTTGCAAGCTTCAGCTACTACTCTTCCACCAGCCATCACCTTATCAAGTGCCGTTTTTTGATCAACTGAACACCAGGCTTCTTCCAGTTTTTTATGAGAAGCCGTACCTAAACCAGCTCGGGGAAATCCTAAATAACGCACAGTTATCCCCAAATCATTCATTTCATCCATCCTTTGATGTAACTTACGGCAATAACCACAATCGGCATCAATAAAAACATCTACACGGTGTTTTTCTTCCTTAGCGGCAAAGGTCACAAAACTATCGTCAGACAAACCAGCCAAGACTTTAGCTCTCATTGGAGAACGGGCACTATCTAATGCGACCTTACTTCTTTCAGTTAAGTTAACCACTTCGTCCTTTATACTAATTAACTGCCCTGTGAACAGATGATCCGCATTACGAGTGACATAATAAATTTCACCACCTGCCACAATTTCAAACCAATTAGCTAAAGGTGCGGGTTTAATACTATTAACCACCATTCCTTTCAGACGAGTTTCTACTTTGGACTTGATAGCCTCCATTGCAGCCTGGTCAAAAGCATCAACCTTATTGTTGGCAACAGCATTATTTTCAGCAGCAGCTAAGCTCAACGAACTGTTGAACAGAGCCGACATTATTAGAATTTTAAAAAAAGACTTCAAAAAAACCTCCGTATCAGAAATCAAGCAATTTTTGATTTCAAACGATATTTTATTTAGATAAATTAGTTGCATCAGCCTCTTGGATGGTGCAAACCATGAATTTGTTTCAATCTTTCTTTGGCGACAGCCGTATAAATTTGCGTTGTAGAAAGATCACTATGACCTAATAATAACTGTAAACTTCGTAAATCCGCACCATGATTGAGCAAATGTGTCGCAAAAGCATGCCTTAAACTATGCGGCGTTACCGATCCCTTAATATGAGACGTTGTTGCATAAGCCTTAATTCTATACCAAAAAGCCTGGCGAGTCATACCCTGTCCACGGCGATTAAGAAAGACGTGGTCAGATTGTTTAAATCCCAATAACAAAGGACGCGACTGAGCCATATAAGTTTGAATCGCCAATTGAGCAAGTTCTCCCATCGGTACCAGGCGCTCTTTATTACCCTTACCAATGATCTGCACCAAACCTCTTCTCAGATCCATTTGACTCAGTTCAAGCCCAATAAGTTCACTCACTCTTAAACCACTTGCATAACAAAGCTCTAACATGGCACTGTCTCTTACACCCAGTTCAGTATCAGGATCAGGCTGATTAAGTAAGGACTCAATTTGTTTTTCGGTCATGGCATGCGGCACTGGACGGCCAAGTTTAACACTTTCAAGCTCACTACTCGGATCAATCTCGGTTAATCGTTCCCTCAAAGCCCAACCATAATAACGACGAATAGCCGATAGCCAACGGGCACAGGATCGACTTCCAACCTTGGCTGATTTTTGTGCTAACGCTCTGGCCAAATCTTCATGATTGGCCTCATTTAATTTTTTGTTATGGGTTTCAAGGCTTTGAGCCAGCCAGCTTAGATCTCTTTGATAGGCTTCAAGGGTATTGGTACTAAGCCCCTTTTCTAACCAGAGTGCATCTAAAAATCGTTGGATCATAAACAAGCACTTTCAAGTTTTAATAATTGTCGTTTTCTATCAATTTGCAGTCCTTCGGTTTGACCAGAAAAGCCGCCAATCCCCTGTTTGGCCACCACCCGATGACAGGGAATAATCACAGGAACTGGATTTTTTCGACAAGCATTACCCACAGCTCGGGCTGAGGTGTCTAACTTTTTGGCTAAATCACCATAACTGATGGTTTGTCCAAAAGGTATTTTTTGCAGTTGAAGCCAGACTCGTTTCTGGAAGTCTGTGCCTGATAACTCAATAGGTAATGTGAATTGAGCTAACTTTCCAGATAAGTAACTATTAATTTGCATTTTTACTTGTTTTTCTAAAACCGTTGTAGCTGGTGTGACTGGAGCCTCTACATCAAAATGAACGGCTGTCAGGCTTTCATCGGTGAACTCAAAGCCCAGCTTTCCAATGGGGGAATTGATAACCATGTTAAACATTAGAACCTCCCACTTGCTTACCCCTTTAAAAAGGAAACACTCTGGGAATTAAGATTAACACGGTAACCCCATAAAAAAAGGAAATAACCACACCAACTTTTAAAAAATCTTTCTTTCTATATTTCCCCAGGTTAAAAACCATAAGATTTGTCTGATAGCCATAGGGAATCATAAAACTGGCACTGGCACCTAAAGCAACCGCCATTACAAAGGGTTTAAGATCAACATTTAAGCTTTCTGAAAAAGCCATGGCCAGTGGAAAAGCCAGAGCTGCCGCCGCATTATTAGTAATGAGTTCAGTTAATATCATGGTAAATAAATACAGGACTATTAATGCCTGATAAGGGCCGAGTAGGATTAAACTGGACTGTAACAATTCTGTTAAATAATGAATGGCTCCACTTTGTTGCAACATAGTGGCCAATGCCAGGGCACTACTGATAATGATCCAAAGCGAATAAGGTATTCGTTGAGTGAGTTCTGAACTTGAAGTCATTTTGCTAATGAAGAAAAACCCCAGCAAATAGAGTCCCCCTTCAAGTAAAGGTAAAATAGAAGTAGCCGCTAGTAAAATGACAGCCATAAATCCTGCAATCGCAGCATAAGACTGGGATTTACTCAGTACATTATCCAATTTTACATCACTGACGATGTGAAAATTTTTATCAATATTTCTACGCGATAGAAAATCAGGACCAATGGCCAGGATCAAACTGTCTCCTTCCCTGATTTGGATCTCGCCCAACTTACCGGATAACCTTTCTTCTCCTCGGCGAATGGCTACCACCGCCGCATCAAAAAGGGATCTAAAACTCGAATTTTTAATGGTTTTACCAATAATAGATGCTCTACTCGAAACGACAACTTCAATTAAATTCGAGGTCAATAGGCCATCATTAGAAGCAAACAATGCTAAGCCCTTGATCTGCTCAATTTGGGGCAATCTTGAAATATCTCCTGAGAAAATAAGTCGGTCACCTGCTTCTATGATTTCGCCTGGAGAAACAGGTGTGATCAATTTTCCTTTTCTTGACAATTCAACAAGAAAAATAGAATCCAACTGTCTTAAACCATTGTCTACAACTGTATTTCCAATCAAGCTAGAATCTTCTTGTACCTTAGTTTCAATAAAGTACTCTTTGGAAATAGTTTCAGGTTCTTTCAGCTCCGGTAACCAGGGTAATAGGAAATAAAGCACAATTAGACAGACTATGGTCACAGCCAGGCCTATAGGTGCAAAGTCTAAAAAAGCTAACCCCATGTCAGTCTGTTCTAACAAAAAACTATTTACAATTAAATTAGTTGAAGTTCCGATAAGTGTGATAGTTCCACCTAAGATAGCCGCATAGGAAAGAGGTATTAATAGTTTAGATGATAAAAAGCGCCCATTGTTTTTGATCATGCCCATCAGAGCAGCGACAACTGCAGTGTTATTTAAAAAAGCTGATAAGAGAGCTGTCAGACTCACCAAACGCCAATAGGTATGCGCATAGGATTTTGATAGGATTTTTCTTTTGAATGAAGGAAGAAGTATGGATTTTTCAAGTACGGATGTGCATAGTAGCAATAGCAGCAAAGTCATAACGCCCGGGTTAACAGCAATATGTAAAATTTGCTCAACTGAAATTCCACCAACCAGCAAACTCACCAATATTGCCATTGAGAAAATAACAACCGGCCTTTGACGAGTGAAAATTAGTGCTCCGAACACCGCAAAAAATATGCTAACTGAGATCAGGATTTGCATTGAGATCTCAGAGGATCACTTGTCAAACAATTGACTGATATCTTTCGCCTGCCAATGAGGAAAGTGCTTACGAACCAAAGCATTCAACTCAACCTCAAAAGCATGAATATTTTGTTGAGCATGATCCCATTGATCGTCAAGTTGCAAACCCTGACTAATCATTCCCGCCGAAACCGTCCTATTACTCATGCGATCAATAATAATGAAAGCGCCTGTCTGACGGTTTTCCTTATAACAGTCAAAAGCAACTGACTGAGTTAATTTTACCCGACACAGTCCTATTTCATTTAATCCCAGATGCGTAGCCTGCATTTTTGCCTGACTATTTACGTCAATTCGGTGAATCACCTCATCTATGCTGCCTGATGTATATTGGTTAGAAAACTTAAAGTCGTACTGCTTGTTTGGCATCAACGCATCTTCTGACATCCACACTAAAGATGCTTCAAAGCTGTTACTCATTTGAGCAACATTATCCTGAAGGCAAATCATGTCTCCTCGACTAATATCAATTTCATCCGATAATATCAGGGTCACAGCTTGTCCAATCTGAGCTGAATCCAGTTCAGCATCAAAAGTAACGATGGATTTTACTGTAGAAGTCTTTTTTGAGGGAAGGACAATAATTTTGTCACCAACCTGAACATGGCCACTGGCAATATTGCCACTAAAACCTCGAAACTCCGAATTAGGACGATTAACATATTGCACTGGGAAACGGAAATCCAACAAGTTGTTCACATCAGTTATGGCTATGGTTTCCAGTAATTGGAGCATGGTAGGGCCATGAAACCAATGCAGTTTTTCACTGGCATTAACCACATTATCACCCTTAAGCGCCGAAAGCGGAATAAACTGAACATCTGGGAGTTCTAATTGTTGACTAAAGGCCAGATATTCATCCCGAATATTGTCAAATACATCTTGACGATAATCCATTAAATCCATTTTATTCACCGCAACAATCACATGTTTGATGCCTAATAAAGAGATAATAAAACTATGTCGTCGGGTCTGAGTTTTAACCCCTTCTCTTGCATCAATTAAAATAATAGCCAAATCACAGGTAGAAGCGCCAGTTGCCATATTACGCGTATACTGTTCATGCCCTGGTGTATCAGCAATAATAAATTTACGTTTTTCAGTGGCAAAATATCGATAGGCAACATCAATAGTGATCCCCTGTTCACGCTCAGACTGCAGTCCATCAACTAATAAAGCCAGATCCACCTCATCGCCCTGGGTACCTGACTTCTTACTATCTCTCTCAATTGCAGCAAACTGGTCCTCAAAAATCATTTTCGAATCATGCAACAGCCTGCCAATTAAAGTACTTTTACCATCATCAACTGAACCACAGGTCAGAAAACGCAATAAGTCTTTTTCTTCATGAAGTCTTAAATAAGCCAGGATATCTTCTTCTAGCAAATTTGATTCGTTACTCATAAATTTATTCTCTTAACCAACATCTAGCCATTAATTTACTTGCATAAAACATGAGTTTTATTCATTCAAAAACTGATTTTCAGTCAGGTATTGAATTATCTTTTCTACTGCTTGAGGTGGTTGTAGCTGCGCAGTGTTAATAGTAATTTCAGGATTAACCGGTGATTGATACTCTGAATCAATTCCGGTAAATTGTTTGATTTCACCACGTCGGGCTTTTTTGTAGAGTCCTTTTGGATCCCGTTGTTCGCAAACGTCTAGAGGCGCGTCTACAAAGACTTCAATGAACTCATTATCGTCCATCAATCCTCTGGCAAAGTCTCTATCAGTTTTAAAGGGTGAGATAAATGCAGTTAGTACCAATAAACCTGCATCGACAAATAATTTACCTAATTCACTAATTCTGCGGATATTTTCAACTCTATCACGATCAGAGAATCCCAAATCGCCACATAAGCCATGGCGAATGTTATCTCCATCAAGCAAGTAACTATGCTTTCCCAGAGTCACAAGTTTTTGTTCCAATAAATTAGCAATAGTCGATTTACCCGAACCACTCAGGCCGGTAAACCAGATCACACAGGGTTTTTGATGATTGGCTTGAGCTCTCTCTCTTTTGCCAATCTGGTGTTTATGCCAGACAACATCCGTCGATTGTTTTTCTGTTGATTGCCTTTGTTGATCCGACATTAGATGGTCCGACATTAGAAATACCCCTCGATCTTTTTCTTTTCCATTGAACCCGAAGAATCTGCATCAATCACTCGACCCTGACGTTCAGATGTTTTTGTTAATAACATTTCTTGAATGATTTCCGGCAAAGTGGTGGCTTTAGATCCCACGGCTCCAGTAAGTGGGTAACAGCCTAAAGTTCTGAAACGAACAAATTCCAAACTGGGCGTTTCATCTTTGTTTAACGGAAAACGTTCATCATCTACCAGAATTTTAACACCATCTCTTACTATAACCGGGCGTTCTTTAGCCAGGTACAAATCGGGGATCTCAATGGATTCCTGATAAATGTATTGCCAGATATCGAGTTCAGTCCAATTAGAGAGTGGAAAAACACGAATGCTCTCCCCCTTATTTACTCGACCATTATAAATATTCCATAATTCAGGCCGTTGATTTTTGGGATCCCATCGATGATTTTCATCTCGAAAAGAATACACCCTTTCTTTTGCCCGGGATTTTTCCTCATCTCGTCTCGCGCCACCAAAAGCCGCATCAAAACCATACTGATCAAGCGCCTGTTTTAATCCCTGGGTTTTCATAATATCGGTATGTTTGGCACTACCATGAACAAAAGGATTGATATCCATGGCTAATCCATCGGGATTTTTATGTATTAATAACTCGAAATCATATTCTCTGGCCACCCGATCTCGAAATTCGATCATTTCTTTAAACTTCCAACCCGTATCAACATGAAGTAATGGGAATGGGAGTTTACCCGGATAAAATGCTTTTCGCGCTAAGTGGAGGAGTACTGAAGAGTCTTTCCCAATTGAATAAAGCATAACGGGATTTTCAAACTCAGCCGCAACTTCACGAAAGATTTGGATACTTTCCGCTTCTAATTGTTTGAGATGGGTTAATTTCATAACAGGTTGTTCCAAAACTATGAATTCAAACTCATAAGAGTTCATTATCCTAATGCTTGTATTTTAAAGGAATTTTCCTTAAAAAAATACGGGAATGGCTAAATTCCTTTCAGCCAGCTTTCCTTATGCACTTTATTTATAAAGAGTTTTAGTTCAAAGCTATTTTTAGTGCGTTCATTAAAGTAGTTATATCTTGAACAGATAACTCCTGATGGAAGGGTATTCCCAGGAGTCGATTAGTAAGTTCATCTGTTATATTAAGTTCTTTACCTGCAATTGAACACTTGTTTTCAAAGCGAGGAGCTGTTTTAAAGCTGGAAAACACTGGCATTTTATGAACGCCTGGAGAGTACCAGCGTCTCGTTTCAATTTGGTTTTGATGTAAATCATTTACAACAGCCTGCGCATCTTTCTCTAATTTTAAACAAAAAGTACTTGTGAAATGATCATCATGGCACAGTATTTTCTGTAACTTGATAGGTAATTGATATTCCTGAATGGCATTAAGGATCTGCTTCCATAATTGGTGTTTTTTAATTTTCAATGATTTCCAGCGTTGCAATTGAGCAAGTCCCACAGCTGCATGATATTCACTTAATTTGGCATTGGTACCTGCTATTATGATTTCACTGGAATCAAAACCAAAATTACTCATTCTCCGGCTCTTTTCAACAACATCAGATTTAGCAGAAACAATTAATCCACCTTCTCCTATCGCAAAAGATTTGGTCGCATGAAAACTAAAAGTATAAATGCCCTGCTTCCCTACAGTTTGATGACCAAAAGCAGCCGCAGCATCAACTACAACAGGAATTTCAGTTTTATTAAAAAAATTGTCCCATAGTTCAGAGTCCACGGGATTACCCAATGCAGCAACAGGAATGACAGCATCTATTCTTTGACGCTTAACAACATCAAGTGCAATTTGAGGTGTCAGTAACCAGCTCTCTTCATCTATCTCTGTGAAAACCGGTTGATGACCAGCTTCTAAAATAGCTAATGCTGTCGCAGGAAAAGTAAAGGATGGCAATAAAATATTTGAACCTGCAGGTAACTGTAGAGATTTTATAGCCAAAACCAGGGCGCTGGTGCCACTCGAACAGGTCGTCAGATGATCTCCTGTCAACTCAAATTTTGCTACTCTTTGTAGCTCACGAGCCAAACCCTGTTCAAATTGTTTAACCAGGGGGCCAAAATTTGAATACCACTGGTTTTGATCGATTTGTTTAAGCCAGGGCAAAATATCATCGCTGGATGGTAAGTCCGGGATGAGTAATTTTATTTTAGATGACATAATTTTATCCAATTAAAACCTACCTAAGAGCGCTAGTCCGATAAATTTCAATATCCGGCCTTGTCTTCTAACTCTTGTGGGTTGTCTTAATAACCGATATGCCCATTCCAGATGCATTTGGCAAATCCAACTGGGTGCCCGTGATACTCTGCCACTATATACATCATAAGTACCTCCAACCCCTAAATAAAAGGCCTTTGGGTATTGTTCTCGGCATTTTCCAATAATAAATTCTTGTTTGGGAGAGCCCATAGCCACAGTGACAATATCTGCATCACTTAAAATAAGTTTTTGAATCAAATCATTTTCATTACTAAAGAAACCATCTTCTGACCCCACAATATTCACACCAAACTGTTGTCTCAGTTTTTGACAAACTTGAGAATTCACCTCAGAAGAAGCACCCAGAATAAATACTTTTTTGTCTTTGATACCGGCTAACCTCATCAATTCCAACCACAGTTCGCAACCTGGGATCCGAACTCCCGAAACGCCTTTTTTCTGCATAAGCCAAACAATGGGGATCCCATCTGCAAACCTGAGTGTCGCTGAATCAATCAAAGCTTTGGCTTGTGCATTTTCTCTATAGGTCAATATTTTTTCTGCATTAATAGCAATAGCGAACCCCGGAATAACGCTATTATCCTTCTCAAATAAGGATAGTGCCGCCTGTTCCAGACTTTGAAAAGGCTGGATCTCAAGGTTAGAAACTGAAACAGATTGCCCTAAGCTTTGACTATTTTTCATAGAGGATGTTGTTTTTATAAAGGCTAATGTTCGTTATACCAGTTAGTCATTGTAACAAAGCGATCTTCATTAGAGCAATTTTGTAAAAATTTTCTGAGCGATTGAAGTGAATAAGGAGAAAACGCCTTGGGGTGCCCCATAATCACCATATCTGAACGCTTCTTCCTCCACTGCTCATAAATAGAGATTAGCAGGTCCGCTTTCAATCCATCAATAGAAACAACCGATTGAGTGTGACTTGTTAACATTTTCATAAGAGTTAATTTAGATGCCGGAACCGGCTGACCATCTCCAAAATTGTCATATTCAATACCACCAAATTTTTTGCTCAGGGCAAACTTCCAGAAGAAGAAGGGTGATAGCCTGCAACTAGCTATGGGTAGTTCAATAAACCTCCCTTTTTCTTCTATAACCAGAGGATCTGTTTCAAATAACCAGTGATCCTGTTCAGGGCAATGGCGATAATCATATTGTTGTGTACCGGATTGATCAAAACCTCCTGCAAAAACGCTACTATCAATGCGAATGCCTGATTGATACAGAGCATTAGCTAGCTTCTCAAATGGTTGTAGGCTCCAGCCTCCAGCACGGTAGGCTATGGGACTGATGTTAAATTCATCCTTTAAAATTTGAGAATATCTGTTCACAATAGAATCTATATTATCAGCTTCAAACTCATGCAATCGATATCGATGACTCGATAAAACAACCTGATTGTTTTGAACTAGAGCATCCTCCCAGTGAGGATGGATATGCAATTGAATATCATGACCATTATCAAGTAAATTTTGCAACTGTTTTATTACCAGCGGCCTTTCTTTGAGCAAGGATGGAATTTCAAGAGATTTGATTAAATAACCAGCATCCACAAAAAATGTTGCTTTAACATTAAATTCATCAAGTATGGAAATCAAAGCTTGCGTGGGTTTTAACAAACAGCCTGAAGCAGTTCCCAAATCATTACCGAGATACAGTTCATAATCTAAGGTCAGTAAAATATTCAAATTTTATATCGATTTATCAAGTTAAGAGGCAGAGTTAAACAATAAATTAGCCATTGCTGAAGTCTTGGGAGCTGAGTTTTCCATGAGGAGTCATTATTAAAATTGATCTCATGCTCCTTAGTGATTCGATTTCCACCGATTACATGCTGTACTTTAAATGATTCTTTTTGGGCTATTTTGTGGTTTAAATCCGTTAATTCAATTCCGGAAAAATCTGCTATTTTTTGAAAAAACTGCTGTGGATCTTCCACCATATTTTCATAATATAGTTTAAGGACCTTATTTTTTAATAGTATTCTGCTCACCAGCTCCGCAGTAACATTAACAACATTGTAATAAAATACAGCACTCAATAAACCTCTTCTGGTCTGAACATTTTTCCCAAATGAATGAACCACAGCTCGTGGATCTCTTACTAGATATAATACCTTAACATCCAATGTTTTCAATCGACTCAACGCAATGCAACGTGCCATATATTTGGAAGAATCAATCAGGATCTCATTCTCACAAACCATACTTGTTTCAGAAAACATCTGAGAGTTGAATACGGCGTACCCCTCCTGTTGTTCTGGCAATTTTGAATTTAACATATACTTTAAAATGGCTGAGTGCGATTCGATTTTTTCAGCATTCTGTTGCAGCTCTTTGTCAACTCGATTAATTACGGACACCCCTGACCAAAAGTCACATTTCGAAACAGTATTACCACAGCTGCAAGGGGTGTCATTCACAATATGTTGTGGTAACTGATTCAACTCTCCCAAAAATTGAGCATTTTGACCCGCATTTAAAAAAACACCTAACGCCGTCGTACCGCTTCGGCCAGCCCCCATAATATAAATAATTTTTGTAGGTTCAGTCATTTCTGGTTTTCAGGACTTTGTCTGGTTTTAATCACTTTTGCCGGATTTCCACCCACGACAGAGCTTTGTGGTACATCCTTAGTGACAATGGAACCAGCACCAATCACAGCATGATCACCGATACTGACTCCAGGCAGTATAATGACATTGGCACCGATCCATACATCATTGCCAATCATTACAGGATTGCTCTGTTTTCCTTGTTCTCTAATAGGACGAGTAAGATCATCAAATTTGTGATTTCTTGAATATATTTTAACATCAGGGCCCATAATAACATCACTACCAATACTAACATTGGCATGGATCAGGCTGTTTTGACCTAATTCGGAATTATCGCCTACACTGATCTTAGGAGAAATATCCGCATTATATTTAACTCGGATGTTGCGACCACAATTAACTAAAAACTGACGCACTAAAAAGCTTCTGACTCGAGGAAAACCAAGAGAATAAGGGCGATAATCTTCAGGTGTGAACCTGAAGAAGGCAATATACAGGAAATAACTAAAGGATCTATAAAGGCTCATTTCGACTCACTTCCCCAGTATAAATATTCACTAAATTTTCACAGATCCTATCTAATGCAAAAGAAGAATTGGAGCTAACACAGTGTTTCTTCATTTTCTCGTAACTTTTATTGGATAGGTGATAGGCATTTAACATCTTTTGAGCCAGGCTTTCAACGTCAATTTTTTCTAGCAAATACCCATCAATACCATTTTTAATTTGCATCTTCGGTCCGGGCAAGGGAGTAGATATGACTGGAATGCCGCAAAACATCGCTTCAGAAATCACTAATCCAAAAGCTTCTTTTAACGTAGGAAAAACAAGAAATCGACTTTGATTCAAGTAATTAGATACTTCTTGCTGAGTTGCTTCAGGAATTATCTGTACATCTACTATGCTTTCCAGGCCTTTTATTAATTTAATTTGGGGACCTGAGCCTATAAAACAAAAAGAAGGTTTAATTTGATGCTGAGTTACCAACCGCTCAATCGCTTTTACCAATAAATGGATGCCTTTATCTTTATAAAAAGATCCTACGAAGATAAAATCGTACTCACATCTGGCTTGTTGTGGATAAAATATCCTTCGATCGATACCTGCTGGCAAGATATAATCAACCTTGCGTTGATAATGGCGTTCAAACTCTTCAGCCAGGCCTGTTCCTACAGCAATGAGAGTATCAACATACTTCAAATTTCTTTTGGTTAGGGTTTTATAAACCCAATTTCTAGTCGAAAGCGTTAGATCATTGCCATGCATAGTAAAAATAATTTTAGAGTTTAATGCTCTACTTCTAACCATAGGTAACAACAAAATATTTGGAAACAGAAAATGGAAATGGATTACATCGTGCCTTCCCCTGACGACTTTCAATAATCTGGTAAAATAGCCGGAATATTTAATAATACTACCCAAAACACCTGTGAATTTTCGCTTGAGAAAATGCCGTTCAAAAACGATTTCCTGATAGTTTTTTTGTAGACATTCAAATTGATTAACGACAAACACACCCGCATATTTTTTTTCTTTAGAGGGTGAGTTATTCGATACCATTAAAACCTTCATAGTCAGCTCCCTAGCCTTCTATGAATAGCATTTAATGGGTTCTTGAATCTTGCCAGGTTAACTAACAATGACAAGGGCATTTTTAGCATATACCACAATATTTTCCACCCATATAAAAATCTTTTCCCTCCAAATGCTTTTAACTCATATCCGGCTTTTTTTATATCTGTGGATATCATTCGTTGGATCCAATAGATATCGCTTGAAGAAAGTTGCGTTATCCATTTTTTTGAATTATTTGAATAAATAAAATCAAAATCCGTTAGTTTAATCTCAACATTCAAAAATTTTTCTAAACTGGAACACGCATATTTTGGATCTTTGGTTAAACTTTCATATGAAACAACAATGCAATTATCACCCTGATTTTCACTAGCAATCATATAAGACTTAGACCAAAGCTTGGCCATAATAATAGGATTATAATTAAGCCATAGCCTTAAAGCTTCAAACCATCTTTTCTTTTTTATATAGAGCAGATATTTTTTCTTCTGGCTCAAAATACAATCTCTCGGATCTCTCTGCATAAAAATAAATTTTGTTGTGGGCAGGGCTTTTCTGATCTCAGGATAATAATAGATGTTCCTCGGAGTAGTATCTATGCAAAGAGGATAATCAGCTTTTGCTTCTAACAGAATTTCTTGATAAAGCTCTATGGGTGAACTAATTTGTCTATTTTTAACTTTATTTTGTAACTTTTTAGCAAATTCAGACATATAATTGATGTCTGAAAACCTGCCTTCTCCATTTCTCATCGCCTTACATTGACGTTGAATCATGTTCATTAAATCAGCTTTTGTCTTAATACCAGGATCTGTACAACTCCAGATCTTTTCAAAAAATTGAAATTCAGGTACATACTCAACGATACCAGCACGATTAAGAATTTTATTTAAAAGCTTCGTTCCACTTCTAGCGTAGCCTGTAATCAATATTATTTGAGAATACATATTAAATGCTCAGTAGAGAATATTGTATTCATAACTTAGAGGAGTGTTCGTTTTCTTTTGCAAACTTATAACCATATTTCTCTAGCTTATAGCCTAGCAATAATTCAAGATGTCGATTACTTTCTGAAAAATAATTAATAACATAGTTATCTAACTCTTTTGATAAGAGTTTATGATATATCCAACTTTCAGGCAGTACACGATCTATCCATTTATAAATTAACCTAAAAGCAGGCGTTATTACGCCCAAATCTATTATCGAGTTCCTACAAATAGGATCTCTTGTTGAAAATCGATTAGAGATTCGAGCCAAAATTAATGATAGGTTACTTAAACTTTTGTTGATAATTCTCGAATTATTACTCTCTTGCTGCAGAAATAACTCAATAGATAGCAAAGATGATAGCTTTGAATAGACTAGCTCGGGGTCTTGCACAAATAACTCATAAGGTAAAGTCAGAACCTGATTTGAATTGAAGCCTCTGTAAAGATGCTCTACAACATCATGATACTGAAGGTGTTCCAGTGAAAATGCTGGGAACCTATGTCTTCTAGCTCCCTTATTTTCTGAAAAAATGTAGTCCTTGAGTTTGAAACAACCACCATTTTTAACGTAATGGCGATAACATGATTCAATCATTGCAGGTTGAGCCCTAAAAAAAACTAAAACATAAACATCTGCAACCGTTATTTTTGATAACCGTTCAATCACTTCATAAGTAATACTTCTGCCATTGCCTCCTGTATGTATATTACCTGAAAACTCTTCATCCGAAATAACATTGATCTGCCCAGCAACCAGGTGTTTTTCAAGCCATTGATTAAACTGGTTAGATTTATAAGAATAAGGAGTTTTTGAAAGAAGTTGTTGCTGAACTTGTTTTCTATCAATCAGATTAAATGAGGCAGATTTAAATACTTGCTGCTGCCAGAACGTGGTTGCAGTTTTATGATAACCCAAATGAATCAATAACTTAGGCTTTTTAAGATTGGGAGCTTTCAAGTTATTTATCCTACTCCGAAGTGCATTGTTTCACAAAAACTTGAATTAGAAGGAAATAGCAACTAAGTCCCCTTATCAGTTTATTTAGCCTCCTAATCGAGACATTTGGAATCTTAACCTAATAATCTGGTAGATTAAACCCGAACATCATAATTTAAAAGCACAGTTAATTGAATTAAAAAGATAATTATCGTTCTGAAGTCAGCTACATTAAAAATATGCTAATATCGTCTCTTCAAACAGATAATCACTATAGAGCACTTTACGAGTATTAATGAAACTATTTAACCTCTTTTTTAAAGAGAAGCATTTCAATGAGGTTGTGAAAGGAGGCGCCAAAGTCTTTATCGCTAAAGGGCTTATTAGCCTGATTACCCTACTAACAACCATAGTTATGGCCCGTTATTATGGTGCTGATATCATTGGTTATGTCGCAATCATTGGTTCGACTATCGGCATTCTATCTACTCTAGCACTTTTGGGGCATCAAACATCAGTTTTGAGGTTGATCCCTGAATTTATTGAAAAATACTGCTATGGCTCCACTTATCAGCTCTATAAAAAAATCGCCTTTATCATTTGCGTCGGAACTCTGCTAATTAGCCTGCTTTTTTTGTCTAGTTTAGACATTTTGCTTGCAAACGTATTTCACCAACCAGAACTAAAAATTCCTTTTTTCATCTCTGTGATATTTCTCATTGTTTTTGTTCTACAAAGTTATACTCTTCAAGTGATCAGAGCTTTGAAAGAGATCCATTTTTATATTTTCAATATGATTGCTCTTCCGGTGTTAAATCTTCTAATACTTGTCTTTGTGACAATATTTTTTTATCAACCTTTCAATCCTATCTATACAAAAATTGTTGCTACTTTATGCATATTGCTTTTAAGTCTCCTCTTCATTCATTATTTTTTTAAAACAAGATCAAATCTAGTCTCAAGCCATATGGAAACTGGAAGTTGGACCCTGCTTTCAATCTCACTTCCCATGCTGCTCGCTTCTTCTCTCAGAGTTTTTATGGGGCACATAGATGTTCTGATGCTAGCTTCATATCGTTCATCGGAAGAAGTTGGACTGTACTCAATTGCTATAAAACTCTCTTTATTCTCCACGATAGTCATTCAATCAGTCAATACAATCGCTGCGCCGAAATTTTCAGAACTTTATCATTCACATCAATTAGAAAAACTCACAGAAATCGTTAATAAATCAGCCAAGCTAATTTTCATTTTAGTCTCACCTATTATTGTTATTCTATTTCTATTTGGAAAGGACATCATATCTCTAATATTTGGGGTGGAGTTTATTGACTCCAATACAGCCTTGCTCATATTACTAGTAGGATTCTATTGTGCATCAATTTTTGGTCCAAACTCCTTATTTCTTTCTATGACAGGTGATCAAAATATATTACTTGTCATCATTAGCTTTACTTTTTTACTCAATATTCTTCTGAATATACTCCTTATCCAAAAATTTGGAGTCCTAGGGGCAGCATTTGCAACATCTATCTCCCTAATATTCAAAAATATCTTCTCAACATTGTACATACTAAAAAAACATCAAATCAACACCTCTATATTCAATTTCAAAGGAATGTTTGATGTTAAAAATAGCTAATATAAAACTACAACGATTAATTCAAAAATTAATTATACGCATTAAATATGTACTCATTAAAACAACCTTATTTGGCTCTACTCCTGACTTTATTATCATTGGAGCCCAAAAATCTGGTACAACATCTCTATTTAATTACATTAATTTATATTCAACTAATTTCAAAAAACCCATAAAAAAAGAAATTGAATTTTTTACTCAAAACCAGCATTATTCTACTGATTTTTATAGAGCACACTTCCCATTAAATAAATCAGCCCGGTACAAAACTGGTGAAGCTAGTCCGAGCTATCTTTTTTTCCCGAATACAGCCCAGCGGATAAAAAAATTCTCACCGAACATAAAACTTGTAGTTATACTAAGAGATCCTGTTGAAAGGGCTTATTCTCACTTTAAATTTTCAATGAGGAAAGTTCCAGAAAAAGAAAGAATTAACTTTGATAGGGCTCTAAAACTAGAAGATGAAATTAAACTAGACGCAGATCCTCTAGCAACTCCTTCAAAGCGTTTTTCCTATAAGGCTAGAGGGCTTTATGCAGAACAGCTTCAAAACTGGCTTGAACATTTTCCGAAAGAGAATTTTTTCTTTATTGAAACAAAAGAGCTTGAATATGAACCGGATATTTTACTCACAAAGCTCTTTAACTTTCTTGGACTGGTTAAGAAAGAAGACATAAACTTTGAACATTTGACAAAATACAATAAAAACTTATACAAACCCATGGCAACTGAAACCGAGAACTATCTTTCAAACTACTTCAAAAAACCTAATGAAAAACTCTTTAAATTGCTAGGGAAAAATTTTCCATGGAAGTGAACTTTCTTATTAGAAACTGTATTAACAGATAGATTCATGTGAAGTACCTTATTGTTTAGTTTAACTACGACTTGTCAGAACTTTCAAATACAACAACTACATCTTAGATTCTTTAATTTTTGTACGTATTAATTCTATTGGTTTCCCAATTGTAGTTGTAATTATATACGAAAAAAGAAATATAACAGGTATTGAAACAAACATTAATATAATATTTGGGCGTTCATATGAAATCCCTATCGCTTCTAAAAATAAAAGAACTACCAGACCTACTTGAAGATGAATCAGATATATTGGATAACTAAAATCTCCCATCCTTTTATCAAATGTACTGGATATAAATGGTAATTCTTTTCGCTCTGAAAGAATAAGAACCATAAACGAGCTTAAAATATAGTTAGTATAGAAAAATAAACCTTTGGCACTGCCAAGAAAATATCCAGCTAACCAATTTAAAAAAATAACAAAAACAACAAGAAATGGTAAAAATTCACTAATTTTACCTGTTATTTTTATGATAAAATTTAGTAACCTTTCTTTGTAATGATAAATAAATGCACCAGTGGAAAAAGGAAGAGATGCAGCAAAAACAGTATAATAGCGGTGCTTCCAGCCTAACCCAAAATATAAGGCTAGCAGATGATAGACTACGCTTATTAATAGCCATATAGAAACTAACTTCTTATTCTTTGAAATACCTAGACCGATTAAAATATAAAAGAAAAGCTCAACCGTAAGTGCCCACGCAGGCGGAGTCAAACGAGGAGACTCCCTGAACGGAAAAAACAAAAAAATATTTCTTAAAACTTCACTAATACTGTCAGGAAAATATATAGCGATATGGTAGCCAGAAGAAAACTGCTCACCAACATAAAAAATTAACACCGCTGAAAAAATTAGCGAAAACCAATATGTTGGATATATCCTTAAAAAGCGATTTACAGCGTATTTGTACACACCAGACAAGGTATAACCATAATTTGATTGCATGATGAGAGTCATCAAATAACCACTGAGTGCATAAAAGCCAAATACGGCGTATGCTCCAATTCTAGGAACACCTCCCAGATGTATTCCAACGACCATAAGTGCTAAAAGGGTGCGATATGTACCAAACATTTACTAAAACTCACCAAGTTGTCATTTATGCTAGTGCTCCTGGCTAAAGGTAATCAGCTCAAGAAACCGCCTTCAATTTTTGGGTTAGCTATATTAACGCTCGGGATAAGAACAGTCACCCAGCACAACTATTTTAGCCCTGTGATAAAACCAATATAACGATAAAATAGTTATGAATTGCTAATATTTAATAACATTCTGAATATTCTTATCCAGAGCTCAGGTTATATTAATACCATAAACAATTGTTCCTCACTATAGCAGATATTAATATTAATAGCCGTCTACAATTAAAAAACCCCATCTTTTCAATGTGTTGATTGAAATCAGGCAAAATCATCGTAAAAATAAATTCAACCAAATACATTATCAAAATAGATGATAAAAGCGTGGTAATTTTTATGATGCTGTTTGGTAAAGTTTAGGATTTTAATTGGGGAAAGTGTTCTTTATTTATGATGGGAGCGCGGAAAAACCATCGTGAAATAGCCAAATTTTTGATAAATAATTGTTATTTACCACCTTCCAATCGAAAGAATAGCTGTTTTTTAACCAAATTATTGTCGTAATTCCTTAGTCTGTTTATAACGCTAATTTGGTAAAGAGAATTTCTGTGTAGAATTTTGAAATTTGTCTTGCTGTTGGTTAGGTGATTTTTGTCTAATTCACTCTATGCAGCGATTTTTTGAAGATTTTGAATCCATTCAGCAATTCACCCTTTCTCTTGATTATCATCAAGGGAAATTGGAATGCATGCATTGTTTAAAGAATGACCAATTTGTTTCTCATGGGATTGTTTTTAAACAACGCTCTATTGATATTAAAACTCCCATTGGCAAGCGTCTGTTTTGCTCTAACCGCTATAATCGTTCAGGTTGTGGCCGAACTTTTCAATTGTATGTGGCTAGCGAAATACCGTCTTTTCAATATGGGGCGGCTCAACTGTTTATCTTTCTTGCCTCGCTTTTAACCAATATAACGATAACTCAATCTTATCAAAGGGCAACGGGTCAGTTTGAGCCTCGAAATGCCTGGCGATGGCTTAATAAACTCATGTTTAAACTTCCCGATTATAGAAGCTTCTTGAAAACCAGAGCCGACTCCTTATCTATGTGCTTCATATCACGTACCAAACAATTACAACACTTGCTCCCCACTTTAACGCGTCTAATCACTAAGGCTGATGGTTGCCCTTGTTCTGACTACCAATATACAGAGCAAAAACCCTTTTTTTAATCATTTTCATGCAAATCTCCTGTTAATGGTGTCTGTTTTATCGTTTTCCCAAGCTCTAATTTCCAAATTTAACGTCAAACACTCAATATCTTTATTCGGTTGGTTTTTTCAGTTCATTCGCGCAACAGAACCGGTCATTTAAGCCCCTTTTATTTCCCGTTACGCTTCGATGGATTATTTTTTATACCCACAATAGGAAATCCAATGACAGTCAATATCAATAACCATCAAAAGAAGAAACCACCACTTGAACTCCGGCTACGAGTCCTTAGTGCGATTGACTATGCGCCAGGCAACAGTATTGTTGCTCGCATTAAAAGTGTCAGTCATCGAACTTTTACTGACGAACAAACCGGCCGTGATTATCAATTCACCTGGCGAACCATCAGCACCTGGCTTTATCGGTTTAAAAAACGCGGCATAACCACTTTAGACAACAAAACACGAGCTGATAAAAATACTTATCGTAAAATCCAAATCAATGAACTGGCAGAGGCCCTTAATGAAATCATTCCTTCGTTCAGCAAAAATAAAGTCGGCACTATTCCCAAACTGACGATTTATCGTAAACTCCTCCAGAAAAACTATTTTCAGCGTAGTCAACTTTCTCAAACCTCTTTTTACCGTATGGTAAGGGAGAATGACCTACTGGATTTTGAACAAACTAAAAAACTTCGTCATTCTTTTGCCATGCAGTATGCCAATGAACTCTGGCAGGCTGATACCATGTATGGTCCTTCTATTAAACAAGCCGATGGAAAATGGCGTAAAACCTTCCTCATTGCCTTTATTGACGATGCCAGTCGTGTCATTACTCATGGAGCGTTTTTCTATCGAGACAATACTGAAAATATGATTGATGCCTTTAGGACTGCACTCTTTAAGCGAGGCAAGCCTGAGCGTTTGTACTTTGACAACGGCTCTAATTACACCTCCAAAGAAATCTTACAAGCTTGTATCAGACTCGATATTCACCTGTCTCATGCACCCGTTCGTGATGGTGCGGCCAAAGGAAAAATTGAGCGATTTTTTAGAGGGTTTAGAGATCGTTTTTTAGTCCAATATCTCGAATTTAAATCACTGGATGAACTCAATGACAAAACTCACTACTGGATAGAAAATGATTACAACTCAAAACGTCATAGTGGCATTCAGATGGTGCCACTCGATAGGTTTAATCTCGATCATGACCGAATCAAGTTTCTAACTGACGATGAGTATACAGAGGAAGTCTTCTTTATCGAAGAAACCAGAAAGGTATCAAAAACCAATATTTTTTCCATTAACTCACAAAAATACGAATGCCCAGTTGACTTAAGGGAAAAGAAAATACAAGTCCGCTACGATCGAACTCGGCGTAATCGATTTGTTGTTTATTTTAGTGATAAACGTATGGGGGATGCGAGCTTACTTAACCTGCATTTTAACGCCAACAAAAGAAAACCTACAAAGGAAAACGTAAATGATTAAGTCTATATTTGGTGTAACCAAAGAACCCTTTAATCGAGACAACCTCAGCTTACTGTCTCAACAAAAACAAATCTTCGACATTGTCAAAATTCATTCTCAGCAAGGCGGTTTTTCGGTAGTCATTGGTGAACCTGGCGTTGGTAAAAGCGTCCTTCGCGAGCATATAGAATTACTCGAAAAAGAGCGTGACATAACGGTTGCTTCTTGTTCCAGAACCCTGCATAGTTACATCAATATTTTAAAGCAGCTAGCAGAGTCTTTTAAAATTGACGTACCAACCAGAGACATCGAAAAAGAACTTATAGCCTGTGCTTACAATCACGTTAAAGAGCGTAAAACCCTTTATATACTAATCGATGAGGCGCATTTGTTAGACATGCAGGTATTAAGAAAGCTGCGACTATTATTTGAAAGATTTCCTAAAAAGCACAATCTGATTTTATTTGGTCAACGCGACTTATTGCATTATTTATCACTTAATGTAAACAAGGATATTAAGACAGTTTTTTGCTCCTGCAAAAACTGCATACATCACATCCATGTGAATAAGCCGAATAACTTATTCAGCCAATATTAAAAGACAAAATGATGACGATATGGAGCGTTATATAGTCAAAGAATTGGAAGCAGTCAGGATGGGCATTAATACTTTCAATGAAGGCGCAATCGAACTCATTACACGCTCCGCTCAAGGGAACTTACGGCTGTGTCGAAACTTATGTTATGGCAGCTTGATTGATGCTTGTAGTGAAGCGCAAAAAGTC
>JBFFIY010000037.1:0-38259 GCA_041556195.1 Enterobacterales bacterium | reverse complement strand
CTAATACTAGGTGCATCATTCACATTGCTAACACTAAGGCTGTAACTCTGGCTAGCAAATAAACCTGCGAGATCTTGAACTTTAATGCTGACGCTATGGTTGCCTACTTGTGTATTATCAGGTGTCCAGCTAATCAAACCACTACTGGCATCTATATTCATTCCTGCTGGAGATTGGGTTAATGAATAACTGAGTACATCTTCAATATCGGGATCTGTTGCTTCAACATTATATTGATAAGGCGCATCTTCCGATGCAATTGTAATAGCGGTAGAAGTAATAATGGGTGATTGATTGGTTAGTTCTCCAGCAACATTAATAACCAATACACTACCTGGCTGACTACTTAACTCAACCTCTAACATATTGACCAATTCAAGGTTGATATCGATGCTTAGAAAATCGACTTGTTGATTAAAATCACTGGGACCAAAAAGATGCAGACCGTTTAGCCGGACATCTGCACTGGAAACACGATTATATTCGTTATTGCGCCCACCGTTATAAATCTCAAGTTTGATTGAGTTGATGTTATTGTTTGCAGAGAAGGTTTCAGAATCTACAAAGGGTTGGCCTTTAGAGCGAAGAAATACCCTGTCATCAAGTAAAGTAACATTAGAAGCTTGTGCAGCAGAGGCCACGATAGCAAACAAGAGCATGATAAAACTGACAACTTGGATCAGGGTTAAACGCCTTGAAATGCTTTTTGAGGTAGATATAGATAACAAGTTACTCTCCTTTTATTATGACAACCAAAAACTTTTACAGTTTTATTAAAACTGAAATGTGGTTATCTAAAATTACTCTCATTGATTTTGGTAAATATCGGTCATTTTTAGTTCTAATCCTGCCAAAAGCACTTTGTTGGGGAAGGATTGTTCAATATGATGTTGTTTTCAACTCATAAATTGAAAGACAGATATGTGTTTTTTTACTGTTATTTGTCAATACCCATCGTTAGACAAACAAAACAAGTTTATTTGAGATGGAAAAATCTTGCAGGAATTGGGGAAAGTGGTATTAATTTGAGACTAAATAAAAACGGGACTTAGAGAAGTCTATTTCCTACTAAACTCATGGTTTCCTTTTCTTTTCCTTAAACTGCATTAGCCTGTTTTTCATTCAAAAAAGATCTAATATGTTCTTTTTTTATTGAATTTAGTGCTAAAAAGACAGGATTAAGATATCAAGTGGTCAAAAAAGAATCAAGTAACAATTTTGAAAAAGACAGGTACGAGGTTTGAGTTACAAGAGCAAGATCAAAGAAGTTGATTATAGATTCTGGTATTCGAACTAAATAAGGGCAGGCAGTGTCGCTTTTTAACTATGTCGCTTGAGTGCCAATTTCAGCCACTCAGGCTATAGTGATTTGAGAGTTTAGATTTCTCGGTAGCGGCCATTAATCGGGAGCTGGAGGTCAGATACCTCCGACTATCCAGTTAGGCGGATTTAACTGGATAGTTGTGCTCGTCGCTCTCTACGAAACATGCTTAACAAACTCTTGTACGATTTTAGCCATGCTTCCGATCCCCAAGGCTAGCTGAGTAAGTACACCCTGTCTGGATTCTGTAATGCGAAAAACAACAAGGTTGATTGGGCCGCGAATAACGCCTCGAAATACCTTCAAAAATAAAGTAGTTGTGGAGTATAAAATATGAACAAGTGAAGGTGCCATCGAAAAAACCAAAGTTACCAAAGATAATATCCCTAACTCATAGGGGATATAGATAGTTGTACCGCCAGTCCCTATATTAAAATAAAATACGAAATACTGCCACGTTTGGCATACTAAGAAAATTGCACAAGCAATAATTAGGTCAATAAGCACAAAAATCAATGGCAGAATAAATTTTTCCTGCTTGCTAATTACTTTCAAAAATGAAATTGAGACTGATAGAGAAAACCAAAATAAAATGGCACTCGGAAAAAGTATCTGCGCAGTAATTGATGCATTAATGTTAGGTGATTTAGCGTAAACTGCCGAAGGGTCAAAAATTGTTATGTATAGCGGTACCAAAACCAATACACTGGTCGTCAATAAGGACAGCAGCATTCTACGCTTGCTAAACCATCCTATGTCAAATAGTTTTTCAAGAAACACTAAAGATCGTCGGGCGTCCTTGGCTAAGATGGTTGAATATGCTATATCGTTGATTTTAATCCATAAACTTTCTAAGCTTTCTCGAATGTGCACCCTTCTCGTCTCGCCAAGAAGCCAATCGATAAAAATTAATGCAAAAACCAATAGGGCATCAAAGAACAAAAAACTATCGACCCAGCCTGGATGTATTTCACTCATGCTGTCTCCGTCTAACAGTGAATTCAAGCGCAACAGCTTCTGATCTCCTCGCGCTATATATAAATTTTACGTTTGACACATTAATAGAAAAATAAGAATTTTGTAGGACACCCTAATCGTATTCTGATCTCGTAACTTCAATAAATTCGGATCTCCCCCGGTGTCAGGATAGAGTGGCATTTCCTTGTTAATGTAAAAAGGGGCTATTGAATTCGGACGCATGGAGTATGCCTGCTTTGTGTCATGAAAAACTTTTCACCAGGATTAAGTTTAGATCGGTTAATCTTGCTTTTCTGCTTTTAAAAAATTCATATTTCAAATAATCGGCGGTTAAATACATCCAGGTTACTGCCGCAATCGATAGCCTGTTTTAAACACCCACCAAATAAAACCGAGACACATAATCATAAAAAAGAATGTCATGCCTACGCTAATACCAATATGCACATCTGAAACGCCATAAAAACTCCAACGGAATCCACTGATTAAATAAACGATGGGATTAAACAGGGTGATTTTCTGCCAAATAGGTGGCAACATACTAATCGAATAGAAACTGCCACCCAGAAATGTCAGTGGTGTGATCACCAGCAATGGAACCACTTGAAGTTGTTGAAAGTTGTTCGCCAAAATGCCAATGATAAAACCAAACAAACTAAAGGTAATTGCCGTGAGAACAAGAAAGGCAAACATCCAGAAAGGATGATCGATTTCATAATCAACAAAAAATTTCGCGGTTATGAGTATCAATAAACCCAGCAGAATAGATTTGCTGGCCGCCGCGCCGACATATCCGAATAGAATTTCTATATACGAAACAGGCGCTGAAAGGACTTCATAAATAGTACCCGAAAATTTGGGAAAGAAAATACCGAAAGAAGCGTTAGAAATGCTTTCGCTGAGTAAAGCTAACATTAATAATCCAGGAATAATGAATGCACCATAGCTGATACCATCAATATCTCCCATGCGTGAACCGATAGCTGCTCCGAACACCACAAAATAAAGCGAAGTGGATAATACTGGCGAGGCAACGCTTTGCATTAAAGTGCGGAAAGCACGAGCCATTTCAAATTTGTAAATTGCTCTTATGGCGTAAAAATTCATGACTTTGACCTCACCAGATTTACAAAGATATCTTCTAACGAGTTTTGTGTGGAATTAAGATCGGTAAAGTCAATGTGGTGTTTGCTCAATTGCCTTAATAAATCCGCGATACCAGTATCCTCACTTTGTGTATCGAAGGTATATTTCAGCATGTTGCCATCATCAATTAACTCTAAGGGAAGATGACTTAGCTCATCAGGGATGGAGCTAACAGGAGTTTGTAAATGCAGCATTAATTGGCGTTTGCCGAGTTTTTGCATAAGAGCAGCTTTATTTTCCACAAGAATAATTTCTCCTTTATTAATGACGCCAATGCGATCAGCCATTTCTTCGGCTTCCTCAATATAATGAGTTGTTAAAATGATGGTTGTACCTTGTTCTCGTAGGCCGCGTACCATTTCCCACATGTCACGGCGCAATTCCACATCTACTCCAGCGGTTGGTTCATCCAGGAATAAAATTGGAGGCTCGTGAGATAAAGCTTTGGCAATCATAACCCGGCGTTTCATACCGCCTGATAAAGCCATAATTTTTGAATCACGTTTATCCCATAATGAAAGCTGGCGCAGAATTTTTTCTATATACTTGGGGTTAGCGGGTTTTCCAAACAAACCGCGACTAAATGATACCGTTGCCAGTACATTTTCAAAGGCTTCCGTACTTAATTCCTGGGGAACCAAACCAATCTTTGCTCTGGCTGTTCGAAATTCGGTGACAATATTATGTCCGTCAGCTTTGATTTCGCCGTCGCTGGGATTAACTATTCCACAGATAGCACTGATCAAAGTTGTTTTACCTGCACCGTTGGGACCCAATAATGCAAATATCTCTCCTTTCTTAATATCCAGGTTGATATTTTTAAGCGCTTGAAAACCTGAGTTGTAGATTTTATTGAGATTTTTAATCGAAATAATAGATGACAAAATAATTCCTTATATTGAGAAGTATTAACAGACTCTCAGTTTAACCTAAATTCATTCGGTATATGAGATTTCAGGGCTTAGATAACTTCAGTGCTGGATAAGCGACAAAGAGATTTTTATTCATGCTGCTGTACTTACTTCCAGGGATTGAGGGTATGCAGTAGTAATGCCGGGAGCATTGCCTGTCCTGCATATGCGAAATAAGTGCATCCATGCACAAAAATCACCAAGGACTCTGGTTCTGTTTGTCCTTGTCCTTGTCCTTGGTTAAACAGGCTAAGCAGGTGCTCTTGATGGCACTCGTTTGATTTTGGCACCGAGCATTAACAGTTTTTCTTCAATACATTCATAACCACGATCAATATGGTAAATTCTGTCTACAAAAGTCTCTCCTTCAGCAATTGTTCCTGCGAGCACAAGACTGGCAGAGGCTCGTAAATCGGTAGCCATAACTTCTGCACCTGATAACTTGTTCACACCCTGGCAAATGGCAGTATTTCCCTGAAGTTCAATATTGGCTCCCATTCTTTGTAGTTCGGATACATGCATGAAGCGGTTCTCGAAAATAGTTTCTGTAACTGTTCCCGTACCTTCTGCTATGGAATTTAATACGGTAAATTGTGCCTGCATGTCTGTTGGAAAAGCAGGGTAGGGGGCTGTGGTAATATTGACAGCTTTAGGACGTTTGCCATGCATATCAAGTTCTATCCAGTCATTCCCAAAAGTAATATCAGCGCCAGCTTCTTCTAATTTCAATAAAACTGCTTCAACAATAGTGGGATCAGTATTTCTTAGTTTAATTTTGCCGCCACTAATTGCTGCTGCCACCAGATAGGTACCTGTTTCAATTCGATCTGGCAATACACGATGGTGATTAGCATGGAGTTCTTTGACGCCTTCAATGACCAATGTGGCGCTATCAATACCTGAAATTTTAGCACCCATACCATTGAGGCATTTGGCCAAGTCTCCTACTTCGGGCTCTCGAGCTGCATTTTCAATAATGGTTTTGCCTTCGGCCAGAGTGGCTGCCATAAGTAAATTTTCAGTTCCGGTGACGCTGACTGTATCCATAAAGATATGTGCACCATGCAGGCGACCCTCAACAGAAGCGTTAATGTAACCGTTTTCTACGGTAATATCGGCTCCCATGGCTTTTAAGCCCTGAATATGTAAATTGACTGGTCTTGAACCAATAGCACAACCTCCAGGCAATGAAACTTGCGCTTTTCCATAACGAGCAAGTAATGGTCCAAGTACAAGGATAGAAGCACGCATGGTTTTAACCAGATCATAAGGCGCGATAAATTCTTTTATTTCTGTGTTATTCACTTCAATATTGAGCTTTTCATCAATAGTGAGTTGTGCACCTAAACGACTTAATAATTCCATGGTTGTGGTGACATCATTGAGATGAGGAATGTTTCCTACAGAGGTTGATTCTGATGCTAACAAGGTAGACATTAAAATAGGAAGAGCAGCATTTTTGGCACCACTAATCTTTATTTCGCCAGTTAGTGGCCCATTACCCAGGATTTGAAGTTTATCCATTGAAATTTTTCTACCTCAATTTGTTTACAAAAATTTACTGGCTTGTTGCCATTCTTTTTGGGTATAGGTTTTAATGCTGATAGCGTGTAGGCTACCATCAGCAATTTTGTCTGAGATGAGCGCATAGATCTTTTGTTGTTTTTGAACGGGTCTTAAGTTTTCAAAAACATCGGACACTACAGTAATTTGAAAATGGCTACCATCTCCAGTTACTTCCAGATGATTAGGTTGAATGGCTTCTTCTATAATGGTTTCTAGACATTTAATCATAATCTGTACTAAATCTTTAAAACTAAAGCGCTATTTTAGCCTTAAACCTTTCTTATTAACAGCTTGCTGAGCAGAAATCAGTAATTCTTGGTATAGAAGATACAATGAGTAATTAGCCTGAACTCGGGATATGTAATATAGTTTGCAAATATATCTGAATTCACTTTAAGTATAAAGAAGGATATGACTATGATATTGCGTTATCTACTTGCCATTTTGCTGGCGTTGAGTATCAATCCTTTGGCCAATGCAACAAGCAATGATACCTGGGAAGATATCAGTGATGTTGGAGTTTTTACCTTAATGGGTACATCTCTGGCGTTACCGGCGGCACGTGAAGACTGGGAGGGTTTACAACAGGCAACTTATAGCCTTGCTCTCACAAGTGGTGTCACCTTCCTCGGCAAATCGTTAATACACGAAGAGCGTCCAGACAACAGCGATAATGATAGTTTCCCTTCCGGGCATACCGCTCGGGCATTTGCTGCAGCGACAACACTACATCGTCGTTACGGCTGGGAAATAGGTTTTCCTGCTTACGCGCTGGCTACTCTTACAGGTGGTGCACGGGTAGGTGCCAAAAAGCATCATTGGTATGACGTTGTCGCTGGCGCTGCAATCGGCACAGCCAGCGGATGGTATTTAACCGATGCGTTTAATGACAAAGTGCAACTGGTGACATGGGCCGATAGTAAAAGTGTTGGCATTACCGTTGCTATGAGATGGTGAATGCGATAGCAGTTGCGTAGCCCGAGCTCAGGTTACTTACTTGTTTGTGCTTTCGTGTGCTGCATCTTGATTTTCTTTAGTCTTTGGCGCGTCAGATTCCCAGCCTCCCCCTAGTGCCTTGATTAATGTCACGCTCGCAACAAGGCGACGACCGAGGATCCCCAGCGCACTGCGTTCGTTGGTAAGCGCCGATGCCTGTACTATGATGATGGTCTGGTAATTGACGATACCTGCTTTATATTGGTTATTCGTTAGCACCACTACCTCACGAGCTGCTTTTACTGCTTCGGATTGTGCTTCTGAGGCTTCGCTAAGTATTTGCAACACGACCAGATTATCTTCCACTTCCCGAAAACCATTGAGTACCGTTTGTCGGTAGTCGGCAACTACTTCATCATAAGCGGCTTGAGCCTTTGTGTGGATGCCTTTCGTTGCCCCGGCAGTGTAGATCGGTGCAGTTATTTGTGATCCTCCTATGATCCCTTTGTCAATACTTGCTCCAATAGAGAGGTTGAGTTTGGGGTAAGCTTCTGCCTCTGCTACACCGATCCGTGCGCTGGCGGCGGCCATGCGTCTTTCGGCGGCAGCGATGTCGGGACGCCGTTCCAGTAAATCGGAGGGCAGAGCAAGGGGTACTTCGGGCACATTCATGTTAATTGGTGCTATGACAAGAGAAAAATCACCTGGAGCTTTTCCAATCAGTATGGCAATTGTGTGTTCGAGTTGAGCCCGTGCTATGCGAGCATCATGCAGCTGTACCTGTGCTGTACTAAGCTGCGCCTGCGCCTGGGCAATATTGCCCCTGTCGGCAACACCTACCGCGTATTGGTTACGCGTGATTTGCAATGAACGCTCGTAAGAGGCGACAGTATCTTGCAACAAGCGGAGATCAGCATCCTGTACACGTAATAAGAAGTAATTTTGCGCGAGTTGCGCCTGTAGCGATAGTTTTGCTGCAGCGAGATCGGCCAGACTCGCCTGAACATCTGCGCCGTTGGCTTCTACATTGCGCTGGACACGGCCCCACAAATCAATCTCCCAATTCAAAAGAAGCCCTAAATCGTTTCGGCCTCCGGCGATTAATGCCGGAGATTGCACTGCCCGAGCTATATCAGCGGCTGATCCGGCTTGTCGTACTCGTGCTTCTACGGCCTGGAGAGAATAATTCTGGATCTCGATCTGTGAGATCAGCTTGTTGAGGACCTGATCATTGTAGATCGCCCACCAGGGTACATCGGTTGACAGTTTGTTTATCTGTGATTCGACTGATTCAGGTGCTTCTTTATAAGTTGAAGGTACATTCATGGTTGGACGCACATAATCTGGCCCGACAACCATACAAGCAGAATTGAGTGCTGTGAGAGTGGTAAGAGTAAGTGTACGTAGGACGTTCATTTTGGTTTTTGTTTTGATCAGTGCTGTCATTGTGTAGAGTCCTCCACGACCGATGCCAGATTCGTGGTATTGTGAGTGGGCTGGCGAAAACTTCGTAACCAGCTACTAAACCGATCCAGATAAAGATAAACGACCGGTGTGGTGTAAAGGGTCAGTAATTGGCTCATAATCAATCCACCACCAATTGCTATGCCCAATGGCTGGCGCATCTCGGCACCGTCACCCTGACCTAACGCTAACGGGATTGCGGCGAGCAATGCTGCAAGTGATGTCATAAGGATGGGTCGAAAGCGCAGAAGACAGGCCTGAAATATGGCTTCGTCAGGAGCCACAGCTAAGTTGCGTTGAGTCTCAAGTGCAAAATCGATCATCATAATTGCATTCTTCATAACGATGCCGATCAACATGAATATGCCAATCATGGCAATTACGTTGAAGTCGGTCTGAAATAACATCAGAGCAAGCAATGCTCCCACGCCTGCGGAGGGTAGCGTTGAAAGAATGGTAAGTGGATGAATCAAGCTTTCGTAGAGTATACCGAGAACAATATATAGAGTTAAAAAAGCTGCGAGGATGAGAATAGGCTGATCATCTAGCATTTTTTTGAAAGCTTTGGCTGATCCCTGGAAGCTACCGCGTACTGTATTGGGTACTGCGATGTCGTTCATAGCGTTATTGATCGCCTGTGTTGCTTGCGATAGTGAAACGCCTTTAGCCCGGTTAAATGAAATTGTCATGGCTGGGAGAAGGGAATAATGGCTCACGCTCAGTGATGTTTCAGTCTGTTCATGGTGTGCCAGCATAGACAGTGGCACCAGGCCTCCACTGGAACTGGTGAGGTAAATTCGATCGAGAGCCTCGGGCGACTGTGCATATTCGGGCGCGATCCCCATCACAACGTGGTACTGGTTCAACGGCTGATAGATGGTTGAAACTGCACGCTGAGAAAAAGCATTATTGAGCACGGTGTCGATCTGTCTGGGGCTGATCCCATAACGCGCAGCTGTATCATGATCGACGACGAGCGTGGTTTGTAGTCCTTTGCTCTGCCCATCAGTGTCGACATCGATCAATTCTGGAAGCTGTGCCAGCTTGTGTCGAATACGAGGTTCCCACAGGCGTAACATATCAAGATCGTCGGCCTGAATTGTGTACTCATATGAAGAGCGACTGCGGCGGCCCCCGATACGGATGTCTTGTACGGGTTTGAGAATAAGCGTGGCACCCGGCACATTTGCCAGTTTGGCTCGCAAACCTGTAACGACTTCAGTTGCGTTCAGCTTTCTTTCGGATAGTGGTTTGAGCATGATGAACAACTCTCCGGTATTGCGTTGAGCACCACCAGTGTAGCCCACGACACTTTCAACAGCAGGATCATCGCGTACGATGTTGATAAAACTGTTCAGCTTTTGCTGCATTATCTGGAAGGAGGCGCTCTGATCGCCCTGAATACGCCCTGTGATCTGGCCAGTGTCCTGTTGTGGAAAGTAACCTTTAGAAATGGTGACGTAGAGATAGATATTCAGAAAGATAGTGGCCAATAAAATAAGCATAGTGAGTGGAGAATGTTTGAGAGACCACTTCAGGCTGTGTTCATAGCCGCGCAGTAAAGCCGATAATCCGCGTTCACTCCATTCGTAAAAACGACCATGTCGACGTGTAGAATCGACTGGTTTGAGTAACTGTGCACACATCATCGGTGCGGTGCTGAGCGCGACTACTAACGAGATCAAGATGGCCACTGACAGCGTTACCGCAAATTCGCGAACGAATAGACCTACGTAGCCTCCCATGAGTAACATAGGCAGGAACACGGCAATAAGTACCAGGCTCATGGATAACACAGTAGAGCCAACTTGCTTTGCCCCAATCAAGGCAGCTTCTTTCGGGGATAGGCCTTTTTCTATGTGGCGCGAGATATTTTCCAGAACCACAATGGTGTCATCTACAACAAAACCGACGACGATAGTGAGTGCCATAAGTGACAAGTTGTCGAGATTGTAGTCCAGCAGATACATCACGGCGAAGGTTGAGACAAGGGACACCGGCACTGCGACAATAGGTATCAGAGCTGCTCGAACATTACGCAGGAACAACAACACGACCAACGTTACCAGCACCACTGCTATCATCAATGTGTATCCGGCATCGCGCATCGAGGCACGTACAGTAGAGGTGCGCTCCATCATGACAGCGACATCGATTGCAGCCGGAAGCGACGCCTGCAACGTAGGCAGGAGTTTGGTCACACTTTCAACAGTTTCAATGATATTGGCCTTGGGTTCACGCCTGATGATCACTAATACTGCAGGTTTGCCATTGGCTGAACCAGCGTTATGTAAATCCTCCACCGAGTCCACAACATCGGCAACGTCAGAGAGTTGTACCGCTCCACCAGTCCGGCTGTATCCTACGATTACTGGCATGTACTCAGCGGCACTGCGTGCTTGACCATTGGCGGAAATTTGCCAGTGTTGATTTCCATCTTCTACTGCACCCTGTGGTTGATTCGAATTAGATGCGATAATCGCCTTACGCACATCTTCGAATTCAATGCCGTACTGGTGCAATGGCTGTGGGTTAAGTTCAACACGCACCGCTGGTAACGAACTACCGCCGATTTCTACTTCACCTACGCCCCTGAGCTGTGACAACTTTTGGGCGATAATGGTGGAGGCAACATCGTACATTTGCCCCTGGGTCATTGTGTCTGAGGTTAGCCCCAAAATCATAATTGGCGCATCGGATGGGTTCACTTTGCGATAACTCGGATTGGTCGTTAAGCCAGCAGGTAGCTGGCTTTGGGCAGCATTAAGTGCCGCCTGCACATCACGCGCCGCGCCATTGATGTCGCGATCGAAATCAAACTGCAGTACGATTTTCGTTGATCCAAGAGAACTGCGCGAAGTCATTTCGGTAATACCGGCGATGCGTCCGAGAGAGCGTTCAAGCGGTATAGTTACCGCCGCTGCCATGGTTTCCGGACTCGCGCCCGGCAAAGAAGCTCTCACCTTAATGGTTGGAATATCGACATGTGGCAGTGGTGAGATGGGCAGTAAATATAAAGCAACCAGACCGACAAGCATCATACCAATAGTGAATAACGTGGTGGCTACGGGTCGGTGGATAAATGGCGCAGAGAAGTTCATTCAGGATATCTCATGCACGATCACTGTCTATTTGCTCTGGACGTGCCAACCGCTCAAATGCAAGATAAATGACTGGTGTGGTGAATAAGGTCAACATCTGGCTCACAAGCAGCCCACCGACCAGGGTTATACCGAGTGGATTACGCAGCTCAGAGCCCACGCCCCAACCCAACATTAGTGGTAATGCTGCAAGTAGTGCTGCCATGGTAGTCATCATGATCGGACGAAAACGAAGCAGGCAGGCCTGGAATATCGCATCACGCGCTAGCAGGCCCTGTTCGCGTTGGGCATCAAGCGCGAAGTCGATCATCATGATCGCATTTTTCATAACGATGCCAATCAGCAAAATAATTCCAATGATCGAAATCACATTAAGTTCGTTTCCGGTCAGCATCAGTGCAAGCAATGCACCAACCCCGGCGGAAGGCAGGCTCGACAAGATGGTGATAGGATGAATGAAACTCTCATAAAGTATGCCCAACACGATATAGACGGTGACAATTGCGGCCAGGATCAACAATAATTGGCTGGTCAATGATGCGCTAAAGGCCAACGCCGAGCCTTGAAATTTTAACTCTGTGCTAGGTGGAAAGTCGAGTTCTTGCTGTACAGCCTTGATGATTTCAATCGCTTCGCCCAGTGAGGATCCTGGTGTTAAATTAAACGAGATCGTGGCTGCTGGAAATTGACCGATACGAGTGATTGCCAACGGTGCAGTACGTTGGCTTACCTGCGCAATTGACGACAACGGGATCTGCCGAGGCAGCTTTAGTGTGTCGGCAGCCATTGTTGAGACATTCTTTGCGCTGATATAGAGATTGTCGAGAGCAGCCACACCATTACGGAATTGTGGTTTAACTTCGAGTACTACGTATTGCTGATTGGTTGATGAAAAGAGGGTGGTCACCTGACGTTGTCCGAAGGCATTGTATAAGGTATTGTCAATTGCCAATGGTGTAACGCCTAAGCGGCTCGCCAGATCTCTATCGATTTCTACGTGTGCCTGCAGGCCATTTTCTTGCTGATTACTGGTTACGTCAGATAGATGTGGCTCTTCGCGTAGTCGCTTAACCAGCTGCGGTACCCATTGGCGCAATACCTCAGCATCGGCATCTTCGAGGGAAAGCTGGTATTGGGTTCGGCTGATCTGATATTCAATGGTGAGATCCTGTACCGGCTGCATGTACAGCTTAATCCCCTTGACCTCAGAGAGAGAGGTTTGTAATCGATGGATCACTTCGTTGGCGCTGGCACTACGCTCTGATAAAGGCTTCAGATTGATAAGAAAACGACCACTGTTAAGCGTTGAATTACTGCTGTCTACACCTATGAATGACGACAGGCTTTCAACGGCGGGATCACGCAGGATCACCCTGCCAAGTGACTGTTGGCGTTTGGCCATTGCGCTAAAAGAGATAGTTTCCGGTGCCTGAGAAATCCCTTGAATTGCTCCGGTGTCCTGGCTCGGGAAGAAACCTTTGGGAATGACGATATACAGAAGCACTGTCAAAATCAATGTGCCTAATGCTACGAACAGAGTTTGCATCCCCCGTTCAAGCACCCACTCAAGCATATGCCCATAACGGGTGGTCAATCGATCGAACCAGGTTTCATGGGAATGGAACAGATTTCCCTGCTCTTTTTTGGGATCAAAACTCAGCAATCGTGCACACATCATTGGTGTCAACGTCAGAGAAACTACGGCTGAAATAAGGATTGCAACCGACAGGCTGATTGCAAATTCACGAAACAACCTCCCAATCACATCGCTCATGAACAGAAGAGGGATTAATACAGCAATGAGTGACAATGTTAGCGAAATAATGGTGAAACCAATTTGGCGAGCACCTTTTATAGCGGCCTGCATTGGTGGTTCACCCGCCTCAATATGTCGCATGATATTTTCGATCATCACAATGGCATCGTCTACCACAAAGCCTGTGGCTATAATGAGGGCCATCAAAGTGAGATTGTTTATCGAGAATCCAGCAAGGTACATCACCGCGAATGTTCCAATGAGTGACAAAGGTACTGCAACACTTGGGATGATAGTTGCTGCAACGTTGCGCAGGAATAAGAAAATAACCATAACCACCAATGCCACAGAGAGTAGTAGTTCAAATTGCACATCGCGTACTGAAGCGCGAATGGTTTCAGTACGATCAGTAAGTATGGTGACATCGACTGCAGGGGGCAACGAAGATTTAAGTAGTGGTAACAACTGTTTAATACGATCGACAACTTCGATAACGTTGGCATCGGGTTGACGTTGGATATTGACAATGAGTGCTGCTGATTCATTGGCCCATGCCGCGAGGCGCGAATTCTCGGCCCCTTCAATAACTTCTGCCACATCCTCCATGCGCACAGGGGCACCGTTGCGATAGGCGACGATCATGGTTCTGAATTCGTCGGCTGACTTGAGCTGGTTGTTAGCGTTGATGGTAGATGCCTGCGTGGGGCCATCGAAACCACCCTTGGCCAGATTTGAGTTGGCATTGCCGATTGCAATGCGTAAATCATCGAGGGAAAGTTTGTAGGCCGCAAGAACATTCGGATTGGCCTGGATGCGGATGGCTGGTCGCTGCCCACCACTGATGCTGACAAGTCCAACGCCAGATAACTGAGATAGCTTGGCTGTGAATCTGGTTTCAGCCAACTGTTGCAGCATAGGCAACGGTAGTGTTTCTGACGATAGTGCAAGGGTAATAATCGAGGGATCAGCGGGATTAATTTTATTATAAATTGGTAGCTGAGGAAGGCCCCGTGGTAATAAATTAACCGCTGCATTTATAGCAGCCTGCACATCCTGTTCTGCCACATCAAGCTGCAGATCAAGGCTAAATTGCAAAGTGATAACTGATGCACCGCCAGAACTTGTAGAAGACATCTGGTTCAAGCCGGGTATTCGGCCGAACTGTCGCTCAAGTGGTGCGGTGATGGTCGAGGTGACGACCTCTGGACTTGCGCCTGGATATAACGTCACTACCTGAATAATCGGGTAATCAAATTTAGGCAGCGCCGACAGCGGTAACAAACGATAAGCGAACACACCAACGAGCAGGATTGCGACCATCAGTAACGAAGTCGCCACTGGTCGGAGAATAAATGGGCGCGAAAGATTCATGGCTGGTTAACTCGTAGACTCAAGTGCTAGCTTTTGTCGTCAGTACGCGGGTTTTGCGTTGCTGATTGCGGATTGTTATTTTTATTGTTGTGCTTTAGTTCTTTCTCAGCCGTATCACTTATTGGTGTGTCGCGTACAACTAACCTGACCTTCGCTCCCTGGCGTAGTCTGTCTGCGCCTTCGACCACTACCATTGCACCAGCGGAGACACCATCTTCGATCGCGGTGATCTCGCCTTGCGAGGGGCCAGTTTTTACCGGGGTCACGACAACGGTTTGATCTTTTTTGACGACATAAACAAAAGTTCCTGCTGTGCCTCGTTGGATGGCTACCGTTGGCACCAGCGTTGCGTTGGAGCGAGTTTCGACGGGCATCCTCACATTGGCGAACTGATTGGCAAACAGTGAGCCACTGGGGTTAGGAAGCTCAGCTTTGAGTTTAATCGTGCCCGTTGTAACATCAATCTGATTATCAACCGCCAATAAGCGACCCTTTCCTATTATTTCCTTCATAGAGCGATCATAGACATCCACCGGAATGTGTTCGCCAGTTGCAAGCAGCTTCATTACACTCGGTAAAGCATCTTCCGGAATAGGAAATATAACGCTGATTGGATCCAACTGCGTGATCCTTACAATGCCCTTCGCGTCAGACGCGCGCACGATATTGCCTGCATCCACCTGGCGAAAGCCCACGCGACCACTGATCGGCGCTATGATACGAGCATATTTGAGCTGCAGCTTGGCGCTGGTTACACTTCCCTCATCGGCCAGCACCGCAGTTTGGTACTGGCGTAATAACGATTCTTTTGTCTCGACCAGCTGCAGGGTTGTTGAATCCTGTTTGAGTAGTTTGCGATAGCGAGCAAGATCGACCAGGGCCTTATCGAGCAGAGCCTGGTCACGCACCAGTTGCCCTGTAGCGAGTTCAAGCTGCACCTTGAACGGAAGAGGATCGATTTGAGCCAGCAGATCCCCCGCCTTGACCATCTGACCCTCTTCGAAGGCAATATTCATGAGCTGACCATCCACTCGGCTGCTGACCTCAACAGTATTGAGCGGTGTCACAACTCCGAGCCCGAACAGGTAAATTTTGAGGCTACCCTGACGCACAGTCGAAACTACGACGGAAGTCTCATTAAGCTCGCTCTCAGCTTTAGAATGGACTGAATTCACAGGCTTGTTCGACCCTGAATTGACGTACCAGTACACACTGGCAACCACCATACCTATAATTATGAACATCAGGATTGGACGCTTCCATAACCAGTGCCCTAACCTTATGGCAGAGGCAACCGAAAGCGGGGTGGTTGGAGCTGAGTTTGATGTCATGTAGTCACTATTTTTTAAAAGATAAAGACGTGATTATATACACAAGTACAATCAATTTGTACAGCAAGCCGGGTACAACGGTATAGTTTGAGCTCAAATAGTATTAGCTCAATGCATAGCCTTAATTCTCTAACCGCTCGTAGCCACGTTCAGCTAAGGTGTGTGACACAGCCGCATTAGCGGCAGCCAGCACTTCGGTTAATGGCTGAACAGTGTCGATTTCGGCAATTGGTGCGCCATTGAACTTTAGTTGTGGAGTAATATCAATTTTTTTCTTAAGTGCCTCACGCAGGTGATCGGGCTTGCGTGCACAGGCGGTGTCCAGATCAACATTAAGCCTGAGTACCAGATCGGGCTGATAACTGGTCATCCATTCAAATGCAACTTGCTCTTTCCGTGCCAGCCAGCGCACGATGAAATTTCCTTGTGCAGTCACAGACAGGGCGGGGCCATCGTAGGCGCGAGGAAATTCCAGTTGCGGGAAACGATCCGTAATAATGATGAAACCCTGGCGTCTCAATGCCAGCATCCTCCTGAATCGTCGCACACGTCGTAACGTGAATGCATACATCACCAGTGAAGGCAGGATACCAGGGGTTTTATTCTTACCATGGGAATTGCGAACGCTGACAACTTTGCGACTGATCAGACGTTCAAACCACTTACCGATCAACGGTAAGCGAGAAAGTGAGCGACCGATGTTGCCTGCCTGTTTTCCCAAGTGAGCAGTGGCAGCAGGGCCGTAGCCTTTCACCCAAACCATGACTTCTTCGCTAACAGTAGATTTACCCGAACCATCACAGCCAATAATGGCAATCAGCGGTGCCATTTTAGTTTGTTTGTCAGTATGTTTTACTGTCATCAGAAAATACCATCAGAGGTTGTGTAGGAGTCGATAGTACTCGATGAAAAGACAATCATTGCACCAATAATGGCTTTATCTTGGAGATAATTGTCGCGGATCTGAAACAAAGCATCTCCGTTACGTGCGAGTTCTTGTTGATACATGTAATTTGTTGTTCCTGGATTTGATAAGAAAATACAGTATTTTGTAACCCGGGCCAGAAGCCTGGGCAGATCTACATCACCACGGTCAAACCAGACATTATAACACAGCATTTTTATGTGTCACGGGCATAAGTTTTTGAGGAAGTCTTATGCAAGCGACTTTTATGCATGGAACCTCGATCAATGAAGTGACAGCGTAAAACCAAAATGAAATATTCAAAACATTAAAAGCTAGGCTCTAACCCTTGTACTTCCATTTAGAAACCAGATCTAACATAAAAAGCATCAAAATCTTGCTATCTAAAAAAACTGTCGGGATAGTTCATATTTTAATTCATGATTGTTTTGAGATGAAATTAATTGACTTAGGTTTGAATCACTGTATTAAGTTTAGGGTGTCCTATAAAAAACAGGCTAGATTGTCAAAATAAGATTAGAATGTCCCAGAAATTAATTCATATGTTCCTTGATGACTTTGAGTTCACCGACGAGCTTCAGCAAGTCCTGTGGAACGCCTGATTAAGTTGATTTTTTCTTTCGTGCATCCTTTACCAGATAGGAGTTTCCTGGTCCGCGCTTGAGCTCAAATAAGTCGATGGCCTTAATAAGACTGCTCAAATTTTTAAAGCCATAATTTCTGGTGTCAAAAGAGGTTTTATTTGATATATGTGACCCCACAGGGCCAAGGGCTGCCCAACCGTTATCTTCTTCCGTTGCTTCAATTGCTTGACGAAGCAGATTTACAAGTTTGGTATCAGATTTAATATTTTTAGATTTTGTTTGCACCGCATCATTCTGTTTGGCTTCCTGATCTAAAAATAAGAACTTGGAGCATGCATTTACAAATGGAGAAGGTGTTTTACGCTCACCAAACCCTAAAACAACTTTGCCTTCAGCGAGGGCGCGTGTAACCATTGGTGTAAAATCACAATCAGAAGAAACGAAACACATCACATCAATATCTTTTGTATACATTACATCCATTGCATCAATCACAAGCGCAATATCTGAGGCGTTTTTCCCCTTTGTGAGATCGTATTGCTGGATCGGTTGTATTGCATATTCATGTAAAAGATCTTCCCACGGTTTAAGTGAAGAGTTTTTCCAATTTCCGTAAGCCTTTCTTATCGTCACAACACCATATTTAGCAACTTCACTAAGAACCTCTTCAAACTTTCTCGCAGGTGCATTATCTGCATCTATAAATAATGCAATTTTCTGTTTTAATTCACTCATATCGAGTTTAAACCTCATTTAATACAGCAAATAAGGGACAGGCAATATTCATGCTGTTCACCCCAACAAATGTGGAGCCATTCCCTTACATCTACCGCCAATCCTTGAACGCTTGTGCCTTGATAGATCAACTTGTCTGGAAAATGCTACGCAATTTCATTATCATACGGGCACACGCTTTATGATTATTTCAATACCAAGATTATCAATATACGGGCTAACCACAGTCTTTTTTATTTAAATTACCATCTACTAAAATGCCAATATTTTGCGTGCGTTTTTTGCATCTCTAATATTGCTTTGTTACATACCAACAGCGGTTAATGGTCGAACATGATGATCTGGTCGATTAGCTGACAAATCATAAATAGATTGCAGGTTGAGCCAGAACTCTGGCGTAGTACGAAAGGCCTCTGAAAGTAGCCAAGCGGTTTCTGGAGTAACTCCTCGCTTACCACGCACAATTTCGTTAACTCGCTGAACGGGTAAACCAACATGAGTAGCAAGTGCTTTTTGAGTTAATTCTAGTGGTTCAAGAAACTCTTTAAGCAAGATAACACCCGGATGTGTTGCTGTTCTATTTGAAGGAATCATAAGTCACCTTATCAATATTAATGATAGTCCACAATCTGGACTTCATGGGCGTTTATTTTAGGTGCCTGTCCTAGTTATTTAGTTATTTAACCATCTTTATAGAGTAACAAACCTGTTATATGGTGTTTTTTATTTGCATCTCTAGCAAGAATTAGTAAGTCATTTAACTGTTGATCCGTAAAAAGTTCTACGGCTGAGCTAACATAGATAAGTTGTGTTAATTTATCCATATCTCCCCTCTTTAACGCTGTGCTTTGCGGCAAATTTGTAGCGTAGCGAAAAATTTGTCCGACAACAGAGCCTTGATAGGACTTGTCCGATCAAACCCATGCACCAAGCTCACTTAGTGCGGTTGAATTTTTTAGATATGGCTCTTCACACTCTACTGAACATCTTTGTATTTCATAAAGTAGAAGTATAAGTGGCGCAGTATTAACTTTTTTTTTGTCAAAGTCAGAATATTTAGAGATATACCCCCACATATGCTGAAGTGAGTTTCTAATCCCGCCAGCACATGGCGCGTTTTTTAGGCTGTTACAAAGTAAGCTGGATAGCTTTGAAAAATCATCGTTTGGCCTCATAGTAGACACTTTTCTACCTATTTCTTTATATAAATTTGGATCACGAGCAAGTATTGAGTATTTGTGCTGACTCCATATTTGTTGAGCATTACTCGGCAAGACTAAACGTCCAGATTCTTTTTCAAGGTATTTATTCTTTAGAAGATTGAACTGTTCAAAAGGGCTGTCGATCTCTGCTAAAGGCCAACACCCCTTGTTACTACGGGTTAATACAGGAGTATTATCTTTATAGCCTCTTAATTCCATCTCATTTACGATGAGCTGGTGTCGCTTTTTTATAGCCCAACCGTAACCTACCCAGCGTAGAGTTTCTGGATGTTTAGAATACCCTTTCTTATGCTTAACCAGAATCGATACTAATCCATGAAGCTCTCTATGCTCTCCGAGCAAGCTTTGTCGATTCAAATATCCGGGGCTAATATCCCAAATTCTCATTCAGTACACCCGTCTAATGCTTTGTTAGCCATTGTCAACATTGCCATTGTTTTATTTTCAACATTCTTAATCTAACTGTAAATATATCAAAAAACAATATATTAACATGATGTTAAATATCACTTTGAACGTGAAAGGTTGAAACGTGCAACTATTTTTTATAAACCTCAAATATTAGCCAACCTGATTTCATGAAATTTCATTCAGATAAATCAATTGGCTAGCATTTGATTTTTGAGAAACTTCAGAAAACAGTTGCACGATGCCACAGTTTTCTGAGAATTTACTTGCAATCTATTACTACAAAGGAAGCAACAAGAGTGGGATGTTCTAATATTTTGTTGAGAGGTCTATCTTATCCCGAGTTGAGGTTATTTATTACTATTAACTCCTGTTAATGCTAAATCTTCTTTTTCTTCGCCAGTTTGTTTTGCATTGCCTTCTTTCATCCAAAGCCGATGCAGTTAAATTTTTGGTTGTTTTTGAAGCGTTATTGTCAGTGAGTATGCTTGTAGTTAGAGAGGCAACCTGAGTTGATGTTTTCTTCTTGATTTTTGTCATGATTTTAAATTCCCTTAATTTTGCCTACTGACTATCAATGGGGGTGATTTGTTCATTTTTCAAGCAGTAGTGGATGAAAATTATGTATCTCCAAAAAGAGCACTTTTTCCGTTTTGACTTTGAACTTATATGGATTCGAGTCATGCACAAATCATAAATATTGCTAACGTATTGAATTTGAGCTATTGAATTTGAGCTATTTAAGTATAGACCAGTCTTATCCCGAGTTGAGGTTATTTACAACAATCAGGTTCATGTATAGAATTGTAGCCCCAGATCTATTCAGTTATAACTTCAAAGATGATCGACGAGAAACCTTTTACTGTAGAGCAATGCGAAGAGCTCTTTGCGGCTGTTCTTAGCCATGATGATCTTCACTTGGCTGCAGAGCTGCCTGATGAGATCCATCTGGACTATACCCAGGAGCAGCTCGGTCAGTGTTATCGGATTTGCCGACAGCTTTGGCGAGAGGGGGTAGACATAGAGAGTTTAAGAAAGTTGGTTAAAAAACTCTACAAGCAACGTTTTCTTGATCCAGAAGATCAGCTTGCCTTCATGCATATTCGTGCCAAGTTCAAACACCTGCGTTTTGCTTATGTGACTTTTGATGAGCGTCACTGCTATCCGACTGTTTTTCATCGGACGACGCTTATTATGGGTAAGCTACAGGATGCCTTCAAAAATGAACATTATGCTTCCATGGGTCGCTTCGTCATCTATCTTCGTTTTTTGTTAAGCAAATTTATTCATGCCTTTGCCACCAGGGAAATTGCACGATTTCGGCCAGGTACGCCTGAAATTTTCCGCAACTACGTTAACAATGAGATCCATTATATTCGCCAGAATCTTGCTAAAGAAGAAATCTCCAGCAAGACGTTCCACCAGATCCGAAAGGTTATCAGCCGACAGACTGCGCTCTACGATAATCTGAAGATCCTCTATCCTTCTCATTACCATAACTGTATTTCTCAATATTTCAGCACTATTAATGGAATGATGGGCGGGATGCACGATGATCTGATTGTCGGGAAATTAAAAAAAACTCAAAATTATTATTCTGATACCTTTGAAATTCCAGAGGAAATCAAACAAAGACTGATCTCCCTTACAGAAAAGTATAAGGAACCTCTATGAGTGAGCCAGCAGGTTCTGTGAAGACAGGGGTGAAAAATTCATCCCAATTACCAGCACACCAACTCCTTCCCCGCGTTGTTGCTGTTATTGGCTGTGATGGTTCTGGCAAGTCTACACTGGCCTCTGATCTGATCGCCCACTTGCATGATAAGGCTCCCATCGAGTTGCTTTATCTCGGCCAGTCTTCAGGCAATATTGCCGACTGGATCAGAAGTCTGCCGATCATTGGAGCACCCCTTGGGCGTTATCTGGTAGGTAAAGCTAAGCAGGCTCACAAGAAGAAATCAAATTCCCCTGACAATGCTTCTCCTGACAACGCAACCACCGTGGTGATCTATTTATTGTCACTGTGGCGTGCTCACAAGTTTCGTCGGATGCTTGCTCTGTGTCGTCTCGGTGTGATGGTGATCACTGATCGCTATCCACAAGCTGAAGTGCCGGGCTTTTACTTTGATGGAACAGGACTTGGAGCATTGAACGCCGAAAGTTGGCTGGTACGTAAGCTCGCGGCACGCGAACAACGGCTATACGAGCGGATGGCAAGCCATGTTCCAGCACTGGTGATCCGGCTTAATATTGATGCCGATACTGCTCATGCACGTAAGCCAGATCACAAGTTGTCAATGCTTCGTGAGAAAATAGAGGTGATCCCAAATCTACACTTTAATGGCGCACAGATTGTTGATCTTGACGGGCGAGATCCTTATGAGCAGGTATTAGATGCAGCTTTGAGTGCAATCAACTCAACAATCAAGTCTTCGCTGTAACTTCAGGAGAATTAACATTTCATAATCGATGTGATATCTTCTTGAATATTATCGTTTTCCTCCAATTGAGTTTCATTCACCATGTTTAAATCCAATACTCGCACCAGTGAGCGGGATGCTCCACTTACTGGGGTTATTGCTGTTGTCGGCTGTGACGGTACAGGCAAATCAACCTTGACCGCAGATCTGCTAGCAAGCCTACGTAGTAAAGGCACCACTGAACGACGCTATCTCGGTACGATTTCGGGCGAAATGGGCGATAAAATCAAAAGCTTGCCTTTTATTGGGATCAAGTTAGAGCGCTATCTCAATGCCAAGGCTCAGCGAGCTCAAGATATAAATAAGAAGTTGCCCGGCACCTTTTCTTCTTTGGTAATGTATTTGCTTTCATGGTGGCGTGCTTTGCAATTGCTGCGGGTGAGGCGTCTTTCGCGACAGGGTATCATGGTTATTGTAGATCGCTATCCGCAAGCCGAGATCCCTGGTTTTCATTTCGATGGCCCAGCCTTGACTGCCGAACGTACCAACAGTTGGTTGATCCGCAAACTTGCGGCACGCGAACAGAAGCTATATGAGTGGATGGCCCAGCAGAAACCTGATCTGGTGCTCCGTCTCAATATTGATGCAGAGACGGCACATTCCCGCAAATCCGATCATAATATTATTGAGTTACGTGAAAAAATTTCGATAATGCCTCGCCTGAACTTTAATGGTGCACGGATTATCGATCTGGATTCGCGTGTCCCGTATGCACAAGTATTGGAGAATGCATTGCAGGCGGTAAACACATGCATCGGACAGGAAACTGATGTGTAAATTATTTGGGTTTACGTTATGAGGCGAGTAGTTCTTCTGGTTCAGAGATCTCTGCTGATTGCGTTTACATTGATATCACCAGCCAACAGTGAGACGCTTTCAGATAGTAATGATATTCATGGTCTGTGGATAGAGAGTCGTAAACAGAAAACTGCCGTCTGGATCGAAGATTGCGATGACAAGTTATGTGGTCGTATTTATTGGCTGAAGAAACCGTTGTCGGCTAACGGTAAACCCAAGCGTGACCATCACAATCCCGATGTTACTCTTCGTAATCGTTTTCGGTGCGGGTTAAGGATTATGAGTGGATTTGTTCACAAAAAGAAGAATAGCTGGAGTGGGGGCGAAATCTACAATCCCAGCAGTGGCCGAACTTACAATGGCATGATCCGGCTGGATGAGGAAGGTTCGCTTAAAGTTCGTGGTTACATTGGTATATCACTGTTTGGAAAAACCTTAAAATGGATACGTCCACTGGAAAAGATAAAGCAATGTGGCTGAATTCTTGTTGTTGAATCTCTTTGGGTTTTATTCCCCGCCGCTTGCGGCACAATTGTCATCCCGATGGAGCCTAAGCGACTGAGGGATCTTATGTATAGAAAGATTTCTCAGTCGCTTAGGCTCCTATCGAAATGACATAATAGATCATCAATACCCCGTCCGCTTGCGGCGGGGATGTTTATTTGATTTATTGTGCTCAACACGCCCTGGAATTCTGATAGAGTTTAGTTTGTTCTTTGGTAACTATTTAGCGTGTTGCCAAATGCACCAGTAGCTGAATAGTTACGTTTTTTGATGCCCTTCTTTGTGTATGAGAGCCAGCATAAATAATGGCGGTATTATTGCCGCGCAACTAGCAGCCACACCTGCACCTATTAATCCTATCCAGGATGTAAGCAAAACGAACAGCGTCAGATAGATAAATGCCGACAGTACGTACAGTCGTAACACCTTACCAGTGTGACCACTGGCATAGGCTGCGGAACGTAGCGATGAAGCAGTAAGATCGAAGGTGGCGGCTAATAGCATCAGTGTGAGTACGGGGGCGGCGGCAACAAACTCCTGGCCAATGATCGTTTCCAGAAGAACTTCTCCAAAAAAGTAACCAGCCAACACGAATAACATCCCTACGCCACCGCCAAGCAGAGCTGTGCGGTAAGCGATTAGTTTGAAGTTGGGGTTGCCCTGGTTCCAGCTTCTATTCAGATCAAGAAACACCACTTGTCTGATCAAGACTGCTGGTTTAGATAGTAGACTGGAAAACTGACGAGCTAGGCGCAAAAGCCCTGCTTCGGTTGCTCCCAACAGTAAGCCTGCCAGCATAACTGTAATATGTTTGGGTACGAGATCGAGATTAGATTGCCAGTAGCTGATCCACAAGAAATGACGTAGTCCGGGAAATTCATCCATACTTGCTTTCTTGAGGCTCTTATCCTGGTTTGGAGAGCCGATACGCTGACGGCATTCACGTCGACCACACCAACTTAAATAAATATTTTCAGTGGCGTAGGCAAAAGCTAATATCACAATGAATACTGGCAGTGGGCTATTAAGCCACCAGGCAATAACCACTCCGAAAAGGCTAAGGAACGGGCCAATGGTCATCTGTCTTCCCAAGATGTCGAACTGATCAAACAAGCGAAGAACGCCAATATCTGTACCGTTTCCTGTGGCAAGTAAGACAAGACTGTATAGACTAAGCAGGATCATATGATCCTGTTCCATACCCAGTAATGGGCCAATCAGGGGTGTTAGAATTAGTGCCAGGACAGTCGCTAAAACCCTGACGAGGCTATCTACGCGACGGCAGATCTTAATGAGTCGCTGCAATGTGTGAGCATCGTCATCATCGTGTGATGGTACACCATAGCGTACTACCACATCGAATAGTTGGAAATTAAATAGACCACGTATGAGCAGGGTATAGGTCTGGATCAGCACTACCAGACCAAACTCAGCCGGGCCGAGTGCTCGTGCCATCAAGGTAGTGGTGCCGAACAACATCACGGCTGCAATACCTCGTCCCCGAAGCAGTAACCCGAAATTGCCAAGAACCCTGCGCATAGGATTTTGCACTTGCGGATTGCTCTCAGACTGGCTCACGCTCGCTTCCTTTGGTGCATTGAAAGAAGTCTTTAACGGTTCATGCTGTTATTCTTAATTTTGAAAACGCCTCGCAAATAGTATCGATTTGTTCCGGCGTATGCGCGGCGCTAACACTACATCGAATCAAAAACGAACCATTTGGTGTTGCTGGCGGGAACATCAGGTTGACGTAGATCCCAAGTTGCAACAGGTCGTTCCAGAATTGCAACGACTCCATTTTTCCATCAAACATCACAGCAATAACCGGGCTTGGCTCGGCACAGAGTTTATAACCCAGCTTTTTAAGTCCCGTATGTAGATGCAAGGCGTTCTCATGCAGACGTTTTCGTAAATGGCTTCCAGTTGATACCATGCGAAGTGCCTGCCGTGTTGTGGCAATGGTTGCTGGCGATGGAGATGCAGTAAATATGTAGGGTCGACTCGTGTAACGGATCAAGTCCAGTTCAGGGTGATCACTCACACAAAAGCCGCCAGCACCGCCTAGACTCTTGCTAAAGGTACCTACAATGAAGTCTACATCTGCAAGCAGTCCCGACTCTTCTGCTAATCCGCAACCGTGTTCGCCCAGTACTCCCAAAGAATGTGCTTCGTCCACTAGCAGATAGCCGCCAAATTCGCGTTTTACGTCTACGATTTCCTTCAGCAAAGCTCGATCGCCGAGCATGCTGTAGAGTCCTTCCACAATGATCAAGGTGTCTGCAGCATGCTCACCCAGGCGGCGCATACGTTTTGCCAGGTCTTCCGGGTTGTTATGACGAAAGCGTATAGCCTTAGCTCCGCCCAGACGACAGCCGTCATATATGCTGGCATGGCAGTCTGCATCAAGCAGTACCCTGTCATCTGGTCCAGCAAGCGCCGACAACATGCCGATGTTGGCAAGGTAGCCTGTAGAAAACACAATGCCATCGCGCTTGCCGTAAAAATTTGCGAGTTCCCGCTCAAGCATCCTATGCCCCGAGTAGCTACCGTTGGCCATACGCGAGCCCGTTGTACCTGTACCTTCCTGTTCCAAAGCCTTGCGTGTAGCGGCAATACATTCGGGATCGAAGGTTAGACCGAGATAATTGTTGGTACCGGCCAGGATGGTATGCTGACCATGGATGATTCCCTCGGTAGGCGAAATAATACGATCTATCTGGACACCAAACGGATCCATGTTCAGTTCATTGAGTTCATGGCGGAGTTCAGCCATAGCCTTAAATTTATCAAAAATGCTCATTCTTCACCACAACTAAGTTTTTCAATTTGCTTAACAAGATCTTTTACAGTTTTTACTTCCCTTAGAATATTAACAGGGATTGATATATCAAAATGATCCTCAACATCCAGTATCAATTCCATTATTTTGAGTGAGTCCAGATTCAATTGCTCTACCAATTGGGTGTTTTCATTAATTTCGAAATGCCCTTTTGTGAGCGATACCAGTCTATCGCAGATATCTGAGAGGATACGTTTGTATTCTATCATTTAAAGCTCCTTAAATTCGGCGAAATTTTTACCAAAGATGCATGCGAGACCTCGTTCAAGTCCGAAGGCTGGTTGCCAGCCAGTCACCTGCATAAATTCGTGATTATCGCATGACCAGTCAGAATGCGTAATTTCGCGAACTTTGCCCGGAGTCAGCATTGGTGCATATCCCAACAGCTGAGCAGTAGCGAGATTCGTAAACGCCACTAGATTCAATAATGCTATTGGAATCGATATGCGACGCACAGATCTACCCTCACGCAACACTCGTCCGGCGATATCCAACAAGGTGTCCCAGTCATAACCACCTGGCTTTCCATCATGCAATTCCATGGTAAGACCATACCCGGCGTCTGCGGCCAGCCAGCTCACAACGGCCGTTGCCAAATCTTCGACATATATCATAGAAAATCGCCGGTTTGTGCCAGCGGGTAGAGGCGCGAAACCATTGGCAATGCTACGGAACAACGGTAGCAACTCACGATCTCCAGGACCGAACACTGCGGGTGGCCGTAGCACAGTCCAGCGCAGGTTTTCCGAGATGGCTTTGACGGCACATTCGCCGCGCCATTTGCTTCCAGCATAGTGGGATAGTTCCGGTTCGCGTGCTGCTAGAGATGAAATCAGTAGAAAGCGTGGTATCTGTTCCTGACGCGCTGCAGCAAGAGCAATACGTTGCGCACCATCTTCATTGACTTGGTCAAAATCGGCTCGACTGGCTCCACGCACTGCACCAGCGCAATGAATCACGGCATGGGTTCCAGCAACTAAGGCATTGAGCACATTATCATCGTTGAGCTCTCCTGCAAACCATTCGACCCCTGGTAGATTTGGTGGAACACGTCCTTTCTTCGGTCGGCACAGGGCGCGTACTCGCCATCCAGCATTTGTCAGGTGTGTAAGAAGCGTGGTACCGATGAATCCGGTTGCCCCAGTCAGGGCTAACTCGGGGAACTCGCTCATTCGTGGAATATCTATGTCACTCTGTGAGTTTGTCACCTCAGTTGGTTTTGTTTTTAACATCAGCTAGTTAGTAACCTTTTTTGCCAATATATGTAGACTGGAAACTGTGTAGGACCAGTAGGTTTTTCGTCGGAGTTGGCAAAGAAATTGTCTGATAGCTAACATTCGATTTAATTTAGATTCCTACAAAAAAAGGGAAGATTGTAACCTACAACTCTACAACTCTACAACTCTACAACTCTACAACTCTACAACTCTACAACTCTTTTGCTCATACCATTTATTCGCATAATACCGAATTCATTATGCCAGTTGGGCAGGTTCATAAACTTACATTGACTAATTCCAGGGATAAATGTTTCAAACCTGATTTATTTTAATCTTGCTGAATCATCATTTTAGAATCATGTATTTCCAGGTAGTTTGATATATAATGCCATGCCGTCGAGCGATGAAAGTGGTCACTTCATAGTCTTAAAAAAACGATTCTCCTGGGGTATTCATGATAAAGTCCAATACTTTAAATAAGTATCTGCATAGATGGCAAGTTTCACTTAGGCAAATTGATGCACGACAAGTTCAACATTCCCTGTCTTCACTATCCGTATGGGCGGCGAAGTTACGTTATGACGCTTATATGACTAGCAAAGCTCGTCCTGTTCTTGCGAACTTTGGCGGATTTGAATCTGGATTGAGCTCATCATTTAATTGTTTGTTATCGTTATGAATGGCAGCCCAAACGGATCTACTCCACTGCGCATAGTTCCGGTTGCCGGAAAGAGGGATTTAGACCAATTCATTCGCATTCCTGATCTCATTTTTAAGGCCGATCCAGTCTGGGTAACGCCACTGCTGCTCGAACGTCGCATGCTTCTTTCTATAAAGAACAACCCGTATTTTCAGCACGCTCAATGGCAGGCGTGGATAGCTTGGCGTGGAGATCAACCGGTAGGGCGTATTAGTGCTCAAATCGACGATCTGCATCTGGAACGTTATAACGATGCAACCGGTTTTTTTGGAATGTTGGATGCAGAAAACAACGAAGAAACATTCTCAGCACTGATGAATACTGCCGAAAAATGGCTGCGTGAGAAAGGCATTCTAAGAGTGCGCGGACCGTTTAATCTCTCAGTTAACGAGGAAATGGGGCTATTGATCGATGGATTTGATACGCCTCCAGTATTCATGATGGGGCATGCCCAACCATATTACAGCAGGTGCATCGAACAATGTGGATACCACAAGGCTAAGGATACTTTGGCGTACATGATCGCTCCGAATTTCGAAGCACCTCCGATCATGCAACGGCTGTTAGCCAAGTCCTCGCATCGTGTTCATGTAAGGCCGATCAGCTTAAAATGTTATGATGAAGAGATGTCTCTGTTGCGTGATATATTTAATGACGCCTGGGCAGAAAATTGGGGGTTCGTGCCATTTACTGTCGCCGAATTCCATGAACTTGGTCAGAGTCTTCGTTTTCTTGTTGCTCCAGAATTAATACAAATTGCTGAAGTTGACGGCGAGGCTGCCGCCTTCATCGTAGCCCTTCCCAACATCAATGAGGCGATCTGCGGGCTCGGTGGTAAGTTATTCCCGTTGGGCTGGTTGAAGCTACTGTGGCGACTCAAAATACGCTACCCAAACTCTGCCCGTGTGCCGCTGATGGGTGTCAGGAGAAAATTTCAACGCACCCGTCTTGGACCCGGACTTGCATTCCTGGTTATTGATGCAGTTCGAGCACAATTGCACAACCGTGGTGTGAAGAAAATCGAACTGTCGTGGATACTTGAGGATAACTCAGGAATGCGCAATATAATTGAATCGATCAACGGTCACGCCTACAAGCGCTATCGTATCTACGAACGGCAACTCTAAGAACAATAAGTGTTAAGGTAGGTTGTTGCCGATCTTTAACAAACGTTTCTGTCAGGAATCGATAAACCTGGTGTTATGTTTTGGTTCGTATATACCCGTAATCAATGAAGATGCAGGATTTCAGAGTGCTTGAGCTTTCTCAATTCGAGGCGTATTGAAGATTAATGGTTATTCCCTTATGATTCAATACAACAAAGAAGTGAGGAAGCTCTAGCACTTCTACGATGGGATTAAAATCACTTTATGCTTTGTTATTGATTTTGCTAAGGGAAAGAAAATTGCTCCATGCATTTTCTTCATACAGTCCATCCGTGGACATAATTAACCATTGGCTTCAATCAATGCCGCGCCTAAAGCGATTTTAATTCCCACTGAAACCTGCATCTTCATTGATTACGGGTATAGAATAAATCACAGTGAAAAACATGCAGGATAATAATGAATCTATGATTGAAAAAAAGCAGGGTATTTTACGTATTATCTATGCAAATAAATATTCATGGCAGGGTTTATGTTTGGCCATTAAATATGAGACCGCATTCCGCCAGGAAGTAATATTATTTATTGTAGCTACATTTATCAGCTTCTTCTTGGATATATCAGGTATTGAAAGGTTAGCCTTAATCGGATCCATTTTATTCATTCTAATCGTCGAGTTGTTTAACTCTGCTATTGAGTGTGTGGTTGACCGCATAAGTCTTGAACATGACCCACTTTCTGGGCGAGCCAAAGATTACGGTGCACTAGCTGTTTTATTGAGTTTTCTTCTGGCAATATCAATATGGATAATTATTCTGATTTAAATGCTAACCAGGTTAATTGGAAAATACAGCCACTGAATGAAAAGATATTAGAGTGGAAATAGGTTATTGATACCACTTATTTCGGCAAGGTCAATAAGCTGTTGGTTTGCACCAACCATGTCTAATTGAATTGTATTTGGCTGTACTTTTTGTTTGATAAAACGGATAACAGCAATCAATGTTGCAAGTCCTGCGCTATCAATTTCTTTTAATTGGGTTAATTCGAATTTTAAGGTAGATCCATCCATTGTATCGGACAGATTTTGTAGAAGTAATTCTCGTTGTTGCCAGAGTTCCAGCGCGTTGTGTTTATTCATTCTTCCACAAAGCATTAATTGGTTTGTCTGGATCTGGCAAACCAGATTTGAAGAGGACAATTATTTAAATTCCTGTTGGTTGTTGTAAGCTAATTTTGCTGTAACCGCATCGAGACCTTCTCTGGCAATAAGCCCCGCATACTGGCGTTGATTGCTGATCACCAGGCTGATCCCTTCAATGACGATATCAACTACTTTCCAACCATCTTTTTTCAAATAGAGTCTATATTGGATTTCGACGGGTTTTTGCCCTGAACGTAAAACTTTTGTCGAGACAATAGCGAGCTTTTTTCCTTTCAGTTTGATATTGGGATCGAACTCTATGGTTTGATTATCAAAACTCAAGAAGGCTTTAGAATAAAAACGCTTAAGATAAAGTGTGAATTCTTCTACAAATTTATCTTTTTGTTGATCGGTTGCCTTTTTCCAGGTTTTGCCCATAACTTTTCTAGAAATCGTTGTCTTAGAGATATGAGGCATGATTTGCCTGTCGACAATATCGAGAATAATACTGGGATTTTCCCTTATTTCCGATTTTGAAACATTAAGTTTTTCGATCATGCTATTTGTGATGTTTTTTACAAAGATAGCAGGATCCTTTTCATGGGCTTGTAATGTCATGGCCTGAATTGTCAGAGACAGTACAAGTGCTGACAGTAGAAAGGTGAATTTTACTAATGAGTTATTCATTATTTTTCTCAATTTAATCATCGTATATTAATAAGTTTACAAGGATTCGCCTGAATCTTTACTGAACAGGAATTGGCCGATTAAATCTTCCAGTATAACAGCAGATTGAGTATCGTAAATTTCATCGCCAGATTGAATAATTTCATCATCTCCACCCGGGGTGAGTGAAATATATTGTTCTCCCAATAATCCTGCCGTTAATATGGCAGCAGAAGTTTCAGAAGAGAAACGGTTGAATTTAGTATTGATATGCATTGTCACTTTTGGCGTTAGTGTTTCAAGATCGAGATCAATTTTTTCGACCCGTCCAACAACCACACCACCTACCTTAACCGCTGAACGCACCTTAAGACCGCCTATATTATTAAAAGAAGCGGTTACCTCATAACTTTCCTGACCCGCATACTGGTTCAGGTTGCTGGCTTTCAGGCCGAGCGTAATCATGGATATAATGGCAGCGGTTACAAAAAAACCAACACTAATTTGAATCTTTCTAGAATCCATCAGGCGATGTCTCCAAACATAAGGGCCGTTAATATAAAATCTAAACCTAACACAGCAAGTGATGAGTGTACTACAGTTTGCGTGGTTGCCTGGCTAATTCCAGCTGCCGTTGGTTTAGAGTCGAAACCTCTGTAAACCGCTATCCAACTGATGACAATACCAAAAATAAGACTTTTTATTACACCATTTACAACATCTTGATACCAATCTACATTAGCCTGCATACTGGACCAGAATCCACCATTATCCACACCTAACCATTCTACACCCACCAGATAACCACCGAATATACCTACAGCATTAAAAATGATGGCCAGTAGAGGCATGGATATGACTCCAGCCCAAAATCTGGGAGCGATAATACGGTGGATTGGATTCACTGCCATCATTTCCATGCTGGATAGTTGTTCTGTGGCTTTCATTAAACCAATTTCTGCGGCTAGAGCGGAGCCTGCTCTTCCTGCAAAAAGCAATGCAGCTACTACAGGACCAAGTTCTCTCAACAAACTAAGCGCAATCATTGGTCCCAGAGCACTATCTGCGCCAAATTTTATTAATATGGTGTAGCCTTGAAGCCCAAGCACCATTCCAATAAACATGCCCGCAACGCTAATAATTAACAAGGACATGAATCCAACAACATAGAGTTGTTCAGTTAATAATTTTAAGGCTCTTAGAGGTCGAGGCAGGCTGAAAACAGATTGAAATAACAAGGTACCTGCTCGCCCAACAGATGACAAAGACTCAATCGTGTTAGCCCCAACTATTCTTAATCCATTAAGCATTTATGGTTCCTAATAAATCTGTTTTGTAATCATCAGCTGGAAAATGAAAAGGAACGGGTCCATCAGGGTGGCCTTCTATAAATTGAGTCACAGTGGCAGAAGATTGTTGTAAAATTACATCTGGAGTTCCCTGCCCAATAATTTTCCCATCTGAGAGTATATAAATAGAATCGGCAATACTTAAAGCTTCATGAACATCATGAGAAATTATCACTGAAGTGAGTCCAAGTGTTTTGTTTAATTGGCCAATAAGTTGCACCAGAACTCCCATAGAAATAGGATCCTGCCCAGCAAACGGCTCGTCATACATGATCATTAATGGATCAAGTGCTATGGCGCGAGCCAGGGCGACTCTTCTTGCCATGCCGCCAGATAATTCTGATGGCATGAGATCGCGAGCACCTCTTAATCCTACAGATTGAAGTTTCATTAATACCAAAGGGCGGATAATTTCATTGGGCAAAGATGTATGTTCTCTCAACGGAAAAGCCACGTTTTCAAAGACAGATAAATTTGTAAATAAGGCTCCGCTTTGAAACAACATCCCCATTTTCTCGCGGACTTTGTAAAGATCCCGGGTATTAAGCGTGGGAATATTTAAACCTTCAAATAGAATTTTTCCAGACTGAGGTTTGAGTTGTCCACCAATGAGCCTGAGTAAAGTTGTTTTCCCAGTACCTGATGGCCCCATGATAGCTGTTATTTTGCCCCTGGCAATGTCCAGATCAATGCCATCATAGATGGTACGATCACCATGTTTGAAATGCAGATCGCGAATTTCAATCAGGTTGTCTGAAAGTTGTGGGGTATTAACTGTTTCTGACATCTATTTCTCTAACTATGTCCTTTGAATACATCTTATTTAGCGGTAAATCATATTATTAACACAATTATCGGCATTATAAGTTATTTGAATGTAATGGAAACCCTAAAGTTATTTCAAAAAGTTACATAGTAACTATTCAGCTACGGGTGCATTTACCAACTCTCTGAATAGTTACGTTACATATTATCATTCGATATTATCTCGGAGTAGTTTGAATATCATTCGGCTGGATTTTGGCGGTGATTTATTTTCTTGTTCTTTCACTGCCTGGCGAATAAGATTTCTAAGTTGTTGCCGATCAAGCTGTGGATATTGAGACAGCAATTCATTAAGTGCTTCATTGCCTTCATTTATAAGCCTGTCTCGAATGTTTTCAAGCCTGTGAAAATGTTGATTGAGTTTTTTTTCTTTATCCTTATCATCTTCCAATAAGCCCATTAATACTTCTTCATCAAGCGAAAGGAGCTGATTGGCTAGAAATTTAATGTGGCGTCTATAGGCCCCGGCTTTCAGCCGTTTTCCCAGAAGAAGATGTTTGATTATTGCTTCATTATCAATGAGTTTTAACAGTTTTGATTCAGGTAGTTGAATCAAATCTTCTGCTAATTTCTGAACTTTATGATGTTCTCTTTTTAAAGCTGATTTATTCGGACGGACAACATAGACTCTTTCAGGAGTTTCTTCCTGATCCTGTTCTTCGTTTAAATCTGGATTGTTATGATCCCGGTTCATGGCGATTAGAGCTGCTCTTAATGGATTAAAGTGATATTTTATAGTAGCTATTGTGACAGGAACAATTGTAACTACCAAGTCTCTTACTCATTTAATGTGATGAATCTATGTTAAAGGGCGTGTATTATTCTATTAAACCTGAACTTAGGATGAGAATATCCACCCAGCAAAATAGTTGAACTGGACTAACCTTAACCAGGTGATAAGATCGCCGCAGACATAAAACAGTTATAAGTCACTAATATTTAATAGTATTTTTATAATTGTTAACCCGAATTCAGGTTGGTTAATACGCGTATACATTTTAACTTAAGTAGTATTTTAAGAAATATACTAAAAAGAGTAACAGTAAGTATGAATGATAACCAGATGATAGAGCCCATGGAAGTGGAACAAGCACAACAAAAGATGACAATTGTGGCAGAAAAACTGTTGCAAATGGCTAAATCACAAGGCGCTACAGCAGCTTCGGTAAGTGTGGGAAATTCTCAGGGGTTATCCATCGAAGTTCGTCATGCTCAGGTAGAAACACTTGAATTTAATCGAGATTCGGGTATTACAGTGACGGTTTATCTCGATCAAAAGAAAGGCAGTGCAAGTACTTCAGATCCCTCTGATCTCAGTTTACAAAGAATTGTAGATGCTGCTCTCTCTATTGCCAAATATACAGGGGAGGATCCATTTGCCGGTTTGGCGGAAGCTGAACTTTACCCTGAAAGTTATCCCGATTTAGATCTGGATCATCCCTGGGAAACTTCAATTGAGCAGCTTATTGATATGGCAAAAGAAACAGAGTCATACGGACAGCAGGTTGATGAGCGGATTGTTAATTCCGATGGTGCCAGTCTTTCATCTCATGAGAATCTTAGTTTAAGAGCCAATAGCAATGGTTTATTGGCGTTTGCCAAAGGTTCACGTCATTCCAAAAGCTGCGTGTTGATTGCACAAGATGAGCAGGGTATGGAAAGAGATTATTACTATACCACTGCGAGACGAGCAAAAGATTTGCTCTCATGTCAGGAAGTGGGTGTGATGGCTGGACAAAGAACGGTTGCCAGATTGGGTGCAGGCAAGGCTACCCAGGGATACTTCCCCGTTATTTTTTCTGCAGAAGTGGCGAAAGGTTTAATTGGCCACTACTTAAGCGCAACCAGTGGTGGTTCACTTTACCGAAAAACAACCTTTTTGGTAGATAGTTTAGGCAAACAAGTTTTTCCTGACTGGTTTGAGTTACACGAACAACCTCATCTCAAGCGAGGTTTATCCAGTGCAGTATTTGATAGTGATGGCGTAGCCACCAGAGATAAATATTTGGTACAAAAAGGACAGGTTAATAGCTATCTGTTATCTTGTTACTCAGCTAGAAAGCTTAAAATGGAAACGACAGGCAATGCGGGCGGTGCTTTTAATCTAAAAGTTTCTCATGGACTTAAAAGCCAACAACAGCTAATTTCAGATATCAATGAAGGTCTTCTCGTAACTGAGGTGATGGGGCAGGGCATAAATCTGGTTAATGGCGATTACTCCAGAGGGGCAGGTGGATTCTGGATCAAAAATGGAAAAATCTCTCATCCAGTTAAAGAAATTACCATTGCTGGCAACCTGGCTGATATGTTCAAAAATATTGTTGAAGTGGGAAATGATCTCGATTATCGATCAGGAGTGGTCACAGGTTCAATATTGATTGATGGAATGACCGTAGCCAGTCAGTAGGTTGGCTATGACCAGTTTTAAATGTTTTTAAATTAGTAACTACTCAGCGAGTTATTAAATGTACCCGCAGCTGTTCAGGTTGCCTCTAAAATGAGCCTCAGGTTTTTGCTCCTGCAAAACCTGTATACATGCCATCCATGGCAATAAGATCGAGGCAAAAAATGTGAGTATATCCCCACATGGATGTGGGTTATGCAGTTAATGCATGGAGCTATTAACTGTCTCGATTATTTGGCTGGAAATAGGTTCCTGCATTTCCAGCATACCCTACATCCGTGTAGGTAACCATTTTTGAACGATGAAAAATCTTTCTGGAAAAGATTTTCGCGCCAGCCCCGAAGGGGTGAAGCATAGGGATATGCTTCACAAATGGCTCATTTTAGGGGTAAGCTGAATAGTTACTTAATTTATTAAAAAATATGTCGCAAAACCAAGGAAGGTAAATAGGCCAATCACATCGGTTACGGTGGTAACCAACACTCCTCCTGCTACGGCAGGATCAATTTTCATCTTTTGCAATATTAACGGAATGCTTGCTCCAGCGGCACCTGCCACCAGCATATTGATGATCATGGCGGCTGCAATAATTAAGCCTAACTGCCAATCTCCTTTCCATAAAAATATGATAAGAGCGATAGCTAATGACCAGAGTATTCCGTTAATAAGCCCCACGATGACTTCCTTTCCAAGTAACCAGCGTGCATTACTGTCTCCGATATGTCCCAGGGCAAGACCGCGTACCACCAGAGTGAGTGTTTGATTGCCAGCAATTCCACCCATGCTAGGCACAATGGACATTAATACTGCTACTGTGGCAAGTTGTTCAAAAGTGCCTTCAAAGTAATTGGCAACACCTGCTGCAAGCAATGCGGTTAATAAATTAATACCTAACCAGAAGGATCTTTTAGGTGCACTCTTGTGTGCGGGTGCGAAAGTATCTTCATCTTCATTCAGTCCAGCCATATTGAGCATGGACTGATCAGCATCTTCAATAATGACATCAACTACATCATCAATGGTAATGCGGCCTAATAGCTGGTTTTGCTCGTTTACAACTGGCGCAGAAAGCCAATCATAGCGTTCAAACAAATGCGATACTTCGGTGTCTGCGAGATCGGCTGGTATGGCATGAGCTTTGGACATGGTATCAGCAATTAGTGCCATAGGAGGCGAGGTTACTATTTTAGCGAGTGATATCTGGCCCAATAGGTGATCGTTTCGATCTACCACATAAAGTAGATCGGTATTTTTGGGTAGCTCACCTTTTAAACGCAGGTATCTAAGTACCACATCAACTTCAACGGCAGGTCTGACCGTGACTGTGTCCGTATTCATCATGCCGCCAGCACTATCTTCAGAATAATCAAGTACCGCAGCAACTCGTTGCCGATCCTGCTCATCCATAGAAGCCAATACTTGATGGTAGAGCTGATCAGGCAAGTCAGCGAGAATATCTGCTAAATCATCTGTATCTTGCCCGGTCATAACCGCAGCAACCTGACTGGGTTGCATTTGACTTAAAAAGGTAGTTCGAATTTCATCGGCCAGATGATTAAGAATTTCACCCTGACGTTGCTCAGGCAATAAGCCCCATAACAGTGTTCTGGAATGATGCGGCATAGATTCCAGGATATGACCAATATCTTCAGCTGTTAATTGTTCCAGAATTTGCCTGACTTCCAGGTACAGCCTTTCATCAAGTGCTTGATTTAAGCGCTTGATAGTCTTTTGCTGAATTTGTTCCTGTTCGAAGCCTGTCTGCATTTTAAGAGCTAACTTTTTGATAGTAATCAGTTTAAAGTTTAGCCTGAATATCAATTTGAACCAAGATAAAGTTTTGATTTGAATAAAAAATTAGAAGTGAAAAAAAGCCAGGCGCGTTACAAAGAAGAATTTGAAAAGCTGTGAAATCCTGGGAGCTTACTGAAACGGCTTATTATCTCGATTAGGGGTGTAATTGTTAATCAATTATATAAAAATGTGAAATATTCCAACAAACAACAGCATGTTGTAATTTTTTGTTGTTTTTTGTGCTAGATTTGAGAAGTGGAAAGAGATTAAGTCTCATTATCCTGATGATAATCATTTGATAGTGATTAGCATAATAGGCAGCACTATTGAAAAATGCCAAAAACAAGTATAGGGAGGGAGTTGGTAGGAGAAAGATAAAAAGTATTGGTTTATTGTGAAATTTTCATACTCCATACTCCATACTCCATACTCCATACTCCATACTCCATACTCCATATTTTGGATTTTGTTTTGTATATGATTAAAAATCAATAAATTAAAGCTGTAATGTTTGGTTGTTTGTAACTAATCAGCGAGTTGTTACATGTACCCGTAACTGTTCAGGTTGCCTCTAAAATGAGTCTCAGGCTTTTGGCTCCTGCAAAACCTGTGTACATGCCATCCATGGCAATAAGATCGAGGCAAAAAATGTGAGTATATCCCCACATGGATGT
>JBFFIY010000036.1:0-38313 GCA_041556195.1 Enterobacterales bacterium | reverse complement strand
GTGCGTTATTTTAACGTTTCTGGGGAAATTTTTCTGTGTAATATTCACAAAAAGCGCCAATTGGCGCTTTTTGTGAATATTACACAGAAAAATTTCCCCAGAAACGTTAAAATAACGCACTTTTTGCAGATATACATTTTGCAAATATATTTTTTACTCTGATGATTGGACAATTCTAGTTATAGAGATATTGGTTTTTTAAAGGAGAACCACATGAAAATCACCCATTGGCTTATGACCATCTTTTTTGCTTTTTCTGGTATGGCTTTTGCCGTAACAGAAGAGCAAACTACCCCGGAACTTCCTCTGGAATTATTTGCAGCTCATGCCAAATTTCAAAGTATGCAGATTTCTCCAGATGGCAAACATATTGCTTTTTTATATGAAGAAGATGATAACGAAGTCAAAATGGCTGTTATTACATCAGATATGAAAAAAGTCACGGCCAGTTTTGGTTTTGGTAAGAACCAGCATGTTGGTAGTGTTACCTGGCTTAACAATAAAAGAATTCTCTTTACTGTGAGCGAATTTACTGGATGGTTAGATAACAAAGGCAAACCCACCTATATTGTTGCAGCTAATTATGATGGATCTAACCGACGTAAACTCATCCATAACGATATGTCTTTTCATCAAATCGTCAGTTCATTAAGGAATGATCCAAAACATGTTTTGGTTGCTAAATTTCATTTTGCGGATATTGATGGCCTTAGATTGCATAAACTTAATGTAGATACTGGAAAATTAAAATATATTGGTGGGATCCCTCGACCAGCTTTTGGCTCCGAAATTACTCAAGTCGTTACAGACAACGAAGACAAGGTGAGATTCGCTCTGGAATGGAATGCTGGAAAAGATAAGTATCGATTTGAGGATGATAAGCTCACTTTTCATTTTACCAACTCTAAAAATAAATGGTCTATATTTGATGTAAAGGCTAAACGTGCAAATCCAACCATCCGCATGTTGGGCTTTAGTGCTGATAATTCAACACTCTATTTAAGTTCAAATCATGATATGGCAAAAAATGATACACAAGGGGTGTTTTCTTTCAATTTAGAAGACCATGAAATTAAATTAGTATTCCGTCATCCTGAAGTGGATATTACAGATGCAGTGGTTGGACTAGATGGTGAATTATTGGGCGTTAGATACGAACCTGGTTATCCTGAAACGTTTTATTTAGATGAAAACAACCCTCAGGTTAAACTAAGAAAGCAACTGTCTGCATCGTTTAAAGGTCAGCAAGTGAGAGTCAATAGAACACTGGATGGGACTAAGTCAATAGTTTCGACCTTTAGTGATAAAAACCCTGGTGACTTTTACTTATTTGACAGTAAAAAAGGCCAGATGAAATATTTGGCAAGTACACATCCCGCCGTAAAACCAAAACAAATGGCGAGCACCGAAGCCTTTACCATGGTGACTCGAGATGGGGTTAAGTTGTATGGCTACCTTACTTTACCTAATGATAAACCGGCAAAAAATTTACCCTTAGTTGTTAATCCTCATGGTGGGCCTTTTGGTCCGAAAGATAGTTGGGGTTATAACCGGGAATTGCAATTATTTGCTAACCGGGGTTATGCAGTGCTTCAGGTGAACTTTCGTGGTTCTGGTGGTTATGGCGATGATTTCATGCAGTCTGGTTTCCGTAAGTGGGGACAGGAAATGCAGGATGATGTTACAGACGCCACCAAATGGGCCATTAAACAAGGGATCGCGGATCCTGATAGAATTTGCTTATACGGTGGTAGTTATGGTGGGTATGCTACTTTACAGGGCGTGGTGAAAGAGCCTGAACTATATAAATGTGGTGTGGGAATTGCGGGAGTATACAGTTTACCTCTTATGTGGACAGAAGACGGTGATGGAACTACTGCACAAAGAATTAAGGGCACTCATGCTTTTTTAGAGCGGGCTGTGGGAGAACGTGGTAATAAAAAAATGCTAGAAGAAAATTCACCTGCACTGAATGTGGATAAAATTAAAGCGGCATTATTTATTATTCACGGTTCCAACGACGAGCGTGTGCCTATTGAACATGCCTATTTACTCAAGAAAAATCTGGATAAAATCGGGAAATCTTACGAGTGGTTAGTTAGAAAAGAAGGACATGGTTTTACACAGGAAAAAAATCGTATCGATCAATATGAACAAGTACTTGCCTTTTTCGAAAAACACATCGGGAAAGGAAGTTCAACTGAGTATGTGAAAAACTAACTTTATTACTTCTTCATTGTTTCACAAAAAAAGCCCTTTTCAGGGCTTTTTTTGTTTAAGTTATGAGATACGAGATACGAGATGCGAGATGCGAGATGCGAGATGCGAGATGCGAGATACGAGATACGAGATGCGAGATACGAGATGCGAGATAAAAAAATTTATTAACTAGATATTGTTGGAAATAGATTTCTCGCATCTCGCAACTCGCACCTGCCCCTAATGCCCCAACGGCAAGTCACTAAAAATTCCATCTACACCTGCAGCAAATAATAACCTGGCTTCTTTGGGTTTATTCACTGTAAAAGCTAATACTTTTTTATTGAGTTTATGTAATTGTAGAGTTAGAGCAGGGCTGACTCTGGCGGCTGGAAGGTGAACACTATAACAGTTAATTTCCTTGGCAAATTTAATGATGGACTCACCAGGATCTGTATCATCAACCAGATAGCCAAGCGCTAATTCAGGCATTTGTTTATGGCAGAGCTTGAGAGTTTTTTTACAAAAACTTGAGACTATGATTGAAATGTCATTTTGTAGGAAGGGTTTTATTTGTAGCAAGGTTGCATTGAGTAATTGTTGATAATTTGTATCGTTGGGTTTCAGTTCCAGATTGACGTTCATCTTGAGATTTTGGCAAAGTCTCAGACTATTTTCCAGGGTGGGTATTGTTTCATTTTTATAGGTGTTTGAATACCAACTTCCAGCATCAAGCTGGGAAAGATCCTGCCAATTATTTTCTGATACCTTTCCCGAAGAATTTGTCGTGCGGTCAAGGGTATGATCATGCATGAGTAGGGGAATAGCGTCTTTTGAGAGCATTACATCCACTTCAACCCAGTTTAATTGTTGTTGATGGGCTTTTCTTATCCCTGCCAGAGTATTTTCCGGCGCCAGCAATGCTAATCCTCTATGACCTATAACTTTTGCGAGAGTTAACTGCATTAAATATGACTCTAAAGAGATTCTTGGTTATTATTTAGCATGGTATCAACTTAAAAACCACTGTTTTTCATTATCTTGCTAAGAGGGATTTAATGAAGTTTTTTGATAAGCATATCGGTGATGGGAGAAAAAAGAGAAAGGAGTGAGCCTGTAAAAATCCAGGCTCTCCTCTTGTTAGAAAGCAATTATCTGTATAGCATGAGCCTATCTTTCTCACATGAGCCGCCAATACTTCAATGATCAATCGTCTCTGGTTATTTTTTTTGTTGGCGTTTGTGTCAATCTGATCACTGGTGACTATCAGGTGGTTAATCGTGTGGTTGATTCTCTTTTTAAAATGGCGAAATTGTCATTTGATATTGCACTTGGTTTGGTCGGTATTTTAAGTCTGTGGTTAGGATTATTACGCTTAGGTGAAAAAGCGGGAATGGTTCAGGGCATAGGAAAACTGATCTCCCCCCTGTTTCATGCTTTATTACCCGAAATTCCCAAAAAACATCCAGCTCTGGGTCATATTACGTTGAATATGGCTGCCAATGTGATGGGATTAGATAATGCTGCTACACCTATGGGCTTAAAAGCCATGGAATCTCTGCAAACGTTAAATGAGGATAAAACCAGAGCCAGTCGTGCTCAAACTCTCTTTCTGGTGCTTAATTCATCTTCTTTGACGTTGTTTCCTGTGACCATTTTTATGTATAGAGCGCAATTAGGTGCTTCTTCTCCAACTGACGTATTTATTCCTATTTTGATAGCAACAAGTGCATCAAGCATGGCAGGTTTGCTGATCAGTTCGTTAGTTCTTCGCTTAAAAATATGGCAACCAGTGGTACTGATGTACCTGAGTGGGGCTTTTGTTTTAGTTGGAGCACTGATTTGGTATTTTAGTTCAATGGGATCAGAACAGTTAGCACTGCAATCAGCTTTGTGGGGGAATGGACTATTACTGTTTGCGGTTTTTGCACTCATTTTTACTGCGGCATGGAAACAAGTTGCCATTTTTGAAGAATTTGTGGAAGGCGCAAAAGAGGGATTTCATCTGGCTATTAAAATTCTACCCTATCTGGTGGCGATGTTAATGGCGATTGGTTTATTAAGATCCAGTGGTGTGTTAACCGAATTAATGGAGGTAGTAAGACAGTTTGTAGGTTATCTGGGGGCTGATCCACGTTTTGTTGAAGCTTTACCCACTGCAATGATGAAACCATTATCTGGAAGTGGAGCCAGAGCTTTGATGCTCGAAGCGATGAACCTACACGGAGTTGATTCTTTTGTGGGGCATATCGTCGCTATTGTACAGGGTAGCACTGAAACTACTTTTTATGTGCTTGCTGTCTACTTTGGCTCTGTTGGAATAAAGCGTGCTAAAGCCGCTATCTGGTGTGCTTTGAGTGCTGATTTGGTTGGGATTATCGTGGCCATATGGATCGGTTATTTATTTTTTGGTTAGTTGTTCGTTAAAGAAAAAGTGTTTATACCCGTGATACTTGGAAATCCCGCATTTCCAAGTATCACGGGTATATCAGAATACGTTTGATTTGAAAAGATTTTTTATAGCATTATTTGGATAAACATTTGATTTTTCTGCTTGATTTTTAAAATAAGTCCACAATTGATGATTTGTATTTAATCTATCAAAATTATTTTTACAAATTACCATAATGATAGTTGAAACTATTCGTTGACAATTGTAACCTATTGATTTAAAAGAAATTAAACAGGATGTTTAAAAAATGTTCAATTTAACTGTAACCCTGTTGTCATACGGGCTTTGAGCGACTGTTTGCAATTTTTCCCCAGAGTTATCCACAGAAAATGTGGACAGGTTTTTTCGATTTTTTAAGTGCTTGATTTTATACCCTAACTGTTTGATTTTATGTGAATGTGATTAAAAATCATCCTTTAAATGTTTGTGCTACCGTATAAGTTTTTCCCTGTTTTAGCTTTTTGTAATTACCAAAAATCTCTTTAAATTCTCTTTTCATAAATTTACTCAATCCTGAGATGGTAACTACCACTAGACGACCATTTGGATTTAACTGATTATAAGCATCATTAAGAAATAGTGTGAGCATTTCATTGCCCACTTTTGCTGGGATATTACTGACGATAAGATCAAACTTTCTATCTCTGATTTGGTCAAAGCCGTTACTAAGCAGAGCCTGGCAGTTTTTTACTCCATTAAGACGAATGTTCTCATTAGCATAGTCGATGGCAACAAAATCTTTGTCAACCAGTGTCGTTTGACCTTTGGGTGCCATTTTCGCCAATGTGAGTCCAATTGGACCATAACCACAACCGAGATCAAGACAATCGTCATCATCGTTAACCTGGGTGACATCCAGTAACATACTAGAGCCTTCGTCGATGGCTTTTGGCGAGAACAAGCCCCATGTGGTATTAAATCGCATAGGAAAGCCTGCTAAGGTACTTTCCAGCTGAGTATCTTTGCGAAGTTGTGTTAATTGTTGTCGAGTTAATAAAGCCATGAAATAATACCAATTTTGAGATTTAGAGTATTATCCCGTATCAACTTGATGTGATAAAGCATAATTCTGGAAAATCTAGTTTGGAAAAATTATTGAATATGAATACAAAGTCATCCAGTTGGTTATTCATAGCCGCCAGTTCAGGCTTGTTAGCGGTTATTTTAGGCGCATTTGGCGCCCACAGCTTAAGTTCCCTGTTACCTGCAAATGAATTGATAATGGCTAAACAATGGTGGACAACAGCGACTTTCTATCATTTTGTACACACTTTATTGTTGCTATTGATCTCACACTTTATGAATCTGTGGCATTCTAAATGGTTGTCGAGAGCTGCTGTGGCACTGCTTGTGGGGATTTTTATATTCAGTGGCAGTCTATACCTTATGGCACTCGTTGGATTAACCTGGCTTGGTGCCATTACCCCAATTGGTGGGTTATTACTCATACTCGGTTGGCTGTTTTTGATGTTGGCCTCAAGAGATGCCGCCACAGCAAGTGGCGGTGTTGCTGAAACCAGGAGCGATATTAATGAATAAAGAAACAGTGCTTGGTAAAATGGTCAACTATCCACAGCAATTAGATGCCAGCTTATTATTTCCTATACCTCGAATAGAAAAAAGGCAAGAGTTAGGTATAGAGAGTCCAGTTTTGCCTTTTAGGGGAATTGATATCTGGAATGCCTATGAAATATCCTGGTTAAATAATCGCGGAAAACCTCAGGTAGCTGTAGGTGAATTTCATTTTCCTTGCAGCTCACAATATCTTATTGAATCAAAGTCATTCAAGCTCTATTTAAATTCTTTTAATCAGAGTAACTTCCCATCTATCGAACAGATCAGGTTAAGGCTAATAGAAGATTTATCTAAGGCTTGTGGAGAGACTATAGATGTGTTTTTAAATTCAGGAGCAAATCTAACTCAAGTCGAGATCACTAGCTTCACTGGGGAAGAGTTAGATGAATTGGATATTGAAATAGATACCTACGATTATCACCCGGAGTTTTTACAATATTCTACCAATGAAAAAATCGTTGAAGAATCATTGGTGAGTCACTTACTTAAATCAAATTGTCTGGTGACAGGTCAACCTGATTGGGCCAGTATTCAAATTAAATATCAGGGAAAACAGATCAATCGAGAAGCCTTACTCAAATATCTTATTTCTTTTCGTCAACATAATGAATTTCATGAGCAATGCGTCGAGAGAATTTATATGGACATTATGAAATATTGCCAGCCTGAATATCTATCTGTATATGCCAGGTATACCAGACGGGGAGGATTAGATATTAATCCTTATCGAGCAAATTATAGTAGTCAGATAGACAATGGCAATATAGTAAACCTTCGTTTAATCAGGCAGTAAGCTTTTGAGTTAACAAAGTTCAGGTTAGTTATTTTTTGATGTCATAGTTTTGTTCTAAAAAGTAAATTGCCAGTTTGACGAGATCATTCGCAGTAATTAAACCCACAATTTTTCTTGACTCAACCACAGGAACACATCCATTTTTGTCGTCGAGAAAGGTTCTGGCTGCATCGAGTAACGAGGTGTCTGGCGTTACGACTACGGTGGTTTCGGGTAAAACCTCACCTATTTTGGTTTGAGACTCTACATGTTCCAATTCATCAAGACCCACTTTGTCTATGGTTTTTAAGGCTTCAGCCAATACCAGCTTCTGACATAAAATCCCAATAAAATCTTCTGTTTCATGATCAACAATAGGAATGTGGCGTATTTGATTTTCTTTCATTAATTGTCGGCCACTCAATAAACTGTCTTTATTGCTAAGATATTTAATGTTGGTGGTCATAATGTCTGAAATTTTCATAATGTCCCTTTACTTTAAATAATTGTATTTCTTTAAGTTTAGCAGATATTAACAGACATAAAAAAACCGGCAATAGCCGGTTTTTTTATCTATTTGAAAATGGATGTTACCCAACAGACCCCTTAGCATCTTCAAGTTCTTCACGAAGAACTGTTTCGCGGTCTTGATCATGCATGGGTGCACCTTCTGCGCCATGCATCCAGTAGATAAGTTTATTAGCAAAAAGATATAGAATTAGTCCTGAAAGTGCAGTAGCAATCGCAATTCCACTGAAGATCCCTAAAGCTTTCTCAACCATCATGGCTTCTTTAGCAGTTTCAACACAGGCTCCTAAACCTTCAGGTAATACACCATCTTTTACGCAGACGGCTTCAAATACTTTTTCTTTGCCATGTGTTCCTACAAGTGCCCCGATTTGAGCCGCGACTCCATTAGCCAGACCCGTAAAACCAAACCAGACACCCATAAGCACAGAAGCTAACCTGAGTGGTGCGAGTTTAGTTACCATGGAGAGTCCTATAGGACTTAAACAGAGTTCACCCAGGGTATGGAATAAATAAGCGCCAACTAACCACAACATGCTGGCTTTTCCTCCATCTTCACCCTGTACTAAAGTGGCGCCAATCATAAACACAAACCCCAGTCCAAGTAGTACAAGACCTAAAGCGAATTTAGTTGGAGAAGTTGGTTCTTTATCACCAAGTCTTAACCAAAAGCTGGCCAGTATTGGTGCGAATAAGACAATGAATAATGGGTTAAGTGATTGGAAATAAGTGGTAGGCACTTGCCAGTCACCAATAAAACGATCGGTAAATCTGTCTGCATAAATATTTAATAATCCACCAGCTTGTTCAAAACCTGCCCAGAAGATAATGGTGAATACACCCATAATAAAAATAACTTTAATTCTATCAAATTCTTCTTTAGTAAGAGGTGCTTTATTGACTGTTTTTTGTGTTCGTTTTTCCTTTTTTGCATTGGGCTCAACACCAATGTTACCGAGGTATTTTTTAGCCAGAGTCATTTGTAAAACTAAACTTAGTAGCATACCTGTACCAGCTGCTGCAAAACCTGCATGCCAATTTCTAATGATAACTTCAACATTTTTTACTACTTCTACACCATCAACTATTACAACCGTTTCAACCATTTCTTTAATGCCAAACGCGTTGTAGAATTCAGCAACAAGAATACCTGCTAAAAAAGCACCAACGTTGATTCCCATATAAAAGATAGTAAAGCCCCCATCTCGTCTATGATCCCCTTCTTCATACAAATCACCAATCATGGTTGAAATGTTAGGTTTGAACAGACCGTTACCAGCGACTAAAAGTGCCAGTCCAGTATATAAAGCAGTGGTTTCCATTCCCGGGAACCATGAATGTGGTATAGCTAGAGTAAATTGGCCTAGAGACATAAGAGCGCCACCTAGCAATATAGATTTTCGTTGACCAAACACATTGTCGGCTAACATACCGCCTATAATGGGTGTCAGATATACCAACATAGTAAAAGTACCGTATAAGCTTATGGCATCACTAACTTCCCAACCCATGCCGAAGCTGATCCCACCTTGAGACATTGCCTTGTCACTTAAAAAGAGTACCAGAATGGCACGCATTGAATAATAGCTGAACCTTTCCCACATCTCGGTGGTAAACAGCAAATAGAGCGCCTTGGGGTGACCAAACATGGTGCCCTGTTTTTTGATGAAATCAGTACTCATAGTTTCTCCGATAGTTCGGTTTTTATTGTTAGAATGACGTGTTTTTGTTAAAAATTAACACTTAAACTTATAAAACCCATAAAACTAACGGTTTCCAGGGTACTTAGTCAATGGTTTTTGTCTGGTCGGAGTGGATTAACCCAATATTGGTGCGGAATAACGTAATAAACCATGATTATTACCCAAACAAATGCACAAATTGATTATTTTCCTGAATTTTTGGAACAATCACGTCAATATCAGCTATTTGAATTATTAAAGTCATATAGTGGATGGCAACAACGAAGTATTTGTTTGTTTGGAAAAATGGTTGTTCAGCCAAGGTTAATCACCTTTGTTGGAGAATCAGGTGTTTGTTATCAATATTCTGGAGATAGACTAGAAGCTGAACCCTGGCCTCAGGGTATAGAAGAACTTAAAAACAGGCTTTCCGAGTATTTGGGGTTGCCTTTTAATTGCGCCCTGATGAATTATTATCGAAATGGTCAAGATAGTATGGGGTGGCATTCTGATAATGAGCCTGAATTGGGTACAGAGCCCGTCATTGCTTCGATTTCTTTGGGTTCTCCCAGAAGATTCAAACTTAAACACAAAAAATTAGCAGAAAAACATGATTTGATCCTGGCTCCGGGTTCGTTATTATTAATGGCTGGCGACTGCCAGCAATTTTGGCAACATGCTTTACCAAAAATGGCTCAATCGGGGCCAAGAATAAATTTAACCTTCAGAAATATAAATTAGGTATCTAATATGAATACATCCTCTTCAAATGCTACAGCATCAAACTCTTCTTCATTGAGAGTCTATAAAACTGAAACAGGTGTAGAAACCCTATTAGAGTCTGTTCCTGTTGCAGATATTGGCAAAGGGGAAGTCTTAATTCGAGTGGAATATAGCGGTATTAATTACAAAGATGCCTTAGCAGTGACAGGGAAGGGACAAATCATGAAAAACTTTCCTCTAATAGCTGGTATTGATTTGGCGGGTGAAGTGGTTGAGTCTGGCGATATCGATTTTAAAGTTGGGGATAAGGTGTTGGCTAATGGTAGTGGTTTGGGCGAAGTGCATGATGGTGGATTAAGTCAGTATGCGAGAATACCTGCCAAGTGGACCATTCCTTTGCCTGCAGGGTTGACTACACGAGAAGCAATGATTATTGGTACAGCAGGATTTACCGCTGCTATGGCTCTATATAGAATGGAAGTGAATGGACAAAACCCAGCCATGGGTCCTGTGGTGGTAACGGGCGCGAGTGGTGGAGTGGGAAGTTTTGCGGTGAATATTTTGGCCAATCAGGGTTATCAGGTCATTGCGGTTTCTGGCAGAGATTCACAATTTGAGCGTTTAACTGCATTAGGTGCGCGAGATGTTAAAACGATTGAACAATTAAATCTTGGAACAAGCCCCTTACAAAAAGCTCAATTTGGGGGGGCGATAGACAATATTGGTGGAAACCTGCTAAGTCAGCTAATCGCCTCTACAACTCTATGGGGCAACGTAGCTTCAATAGGTCTTGCTGATTCACCTAAGCTCAATGCTGCTGTTTTTCCTTTTATTTTAAGGGGTGTCAGTTTGCTTGGAATAAGTTCAACTAATTGTCCGATGATAATGAGAAAAGCTTTATGGGAAAGATTGGGAGACGATTTGAAACCAACCCAGCTTGAGAGTTTTATTTTTGATGAAGTAGGTCTGGATAAGGTGGTGTACTGTGCAGAAGAACTTCTTAATCGCCAACGACATGGGAGAACCATCGTTAATTGTAACTAACCTGAACTCGGGGTTGGGTTAACTAAAGTTTATTCGTTAAATTAAACTGGTCAGAGTTACAACAGTTTGACACCAATAAATGGAGTTTTAAGCGTAACTATTCTGCTAGTTGCTATATGCACACGTAGCTGAATAGCTACTTTTAAACTAAATTTTCATTCGGTATACAAACCTCAAAACAGGAGCCAATGCCAATGATGCTATCGAATCTGATTTTCCCATTGAGTAACTCTATAAGTTTTTGACTGATGGCAAGCCCAAGTCCCGAGCCTTCCTGTGGTCGAGAGTAGACATCTGCTCCTATTGCGAAAGATTCAAAAATACGTTCGGAATATTTTTGTGGGATCCCTATTCCGTCATCTTTTATTTTAAATACAGTGAATGAGTCCTCCGGATAAACATTCAATGTAACCTGTTTATTTGCTGGCGTAAATTTTATAGCATTATCAATAACTTTATTTAAAACTTCTCCTAACAATAAGGGATCGGTATTTATCTCTCCTGTTATATTTTTATCATTTTTTATTGAAAATTTAACACCTTTATTTTCGGCTTTTTCTTTAGATGAGGATAACGCTTCGGACAAAATTTCACTGATTTTAACGGTCTTCTTTTTAACAGCGATAATTTTTCTTTCAATATCCGAAAAAAGCAAAATATCTGCAACTAGTAGCGACAGCTTTTCCCCACTGAAGTATATTTGCTGGATGGTTCTTTTCAGTGGCTCAGTTATTTTCAATTCTTCAGTCTGAAGTTCTAAGATCTGACACAATCCCATCAGACCGTTTAAAGGCGTTCTAATCTCATGACTCATGGTTGCCAGAAATTGGGATTTTGTATAATTAGCTGTTTCTGCCAGTTGTTTAGTTTTTTTGAGTTGTTCATTGCTATTTGTGAGATCGACGTTAATGGCTTCGAGTTTTATGTTCGCAGTTTCATAGGCATCATTTGAATTTTCGAGTGCTGTATTGACTTGATTAAGCTCCTCATTTTTCAAAGCAAGATCATGATGAGCTTTTGAGAGTGAATTTTTTGCCTGATTAATTTCATTTACCTGTTCTTCATGACTACAAATAATTGCGTAGCTAAAAAAGGTAATTAGAATGATAGCCGAAGTGCTGGCAAGTAACGCATAAAGATTAGAAATTTCTATAGAATCAAATTCATTTATAACCAGATGTTTGAACGGAACGGTGGTGAGCAGTAAAATGTAGATTACTGAAGACATACCTATTATTCTGGAAATATTTCTACCTAACAAACCTGCACTTAAGAAAATAGAAGGTATAAGCCAGATTATCAGCGGAGATGAAACGCCCCCTGTACTTGCAATTGTCCAGGCAGGTGCTAGCCAAAGAGATAATACAAATAAATATGATGAGATTTTTATAAGAGCAAATCTATAAAGCAGAACGAGTGAAATAAATACAGATATAACAAATACAAGTGGAGCCAAAAAGCTACGCCATACTTCGAAATAGTAGAAAAACAAGGCATAACTTATGCCCAGGGGAATAGCTGCGTATAAGGATCTCAGCAAAACAGAATGTTCGCTGAAATTATTTACTTTTAGAGAAATGTTGCCAGTATCAATGTCCATAACTACAAATGAAATCCTTCATTGGGGATCCATGTTAATGTTTAAAAAAGCTTTATAACCAGTTTAATCGTTTTAAATTGCAATCTAATGGAAACTAATACAATGTAACAAATTTTTCAGCTTGAACACCAGGAAAAAGCTTAGCAAGTAATACAAAATGTAATTCAACTGTTAATTCTACCGTTTAAACTACTTTGTTTTTAGGATTATAGTTCATTATAGAGATTGTTTCGAATTAGAGCGGATTTAAGCTTTTAGTAGAGGGAATTTATTGCCTTGGTAACACGCATACTTTGTTGAGTAAGCTTTTCACAAGCATATTGCAGATTTTCAATAAATTGTGTTTCAGAGCTTTACGGGCTGAGATAAACCGTACCTATCTCGGCAACTTCAGATTGTCTAAAAAGACAATCTGAAGTTTCAAATAATTATACAGGAACAAATATAATCATAATTCCTGTGATTTGCAGTCAAAGACCTTATCAATAGTGGACTGAGTTAAGGGGTGGTAGCTTGATCTGGCTTGTTGGTAGGTTGATGCTCCCCATTCACATTGAGAAGGGTTTTTTGCCAGCATTTTATAAAGCGGTACAATCAAACGTCGACGTCCAATTGTTTTGAAATGTTCTGCTAATGCAGCAAATGAAGCACGATAATCATTGTGAATGGTAATAGGAAACCATGCCAGAGAAATCTCTGCATTTTTAGAATTTGTTAATTTGAATGTTTTATCCAGGACTTTAATTTGTTCGGCATTTATGTCTTTGGGTAAATTTGTTAAAAAATAAACAAACTCTTGCGTTGTCCAGTTTTTAGTTTGAATTTTTTCAGGAATCAATGGATTGGCTTTCCAAAATTTAATCGCATGGTCAATATTACTCAGCTTTTCAGACGAGGGATGGTAATGAGTTTCAGGCAGGCCAGGTTTGGTTAACCATTCGTTGATCTGTTCAATAGTTAAAGGGGTTGAGCTTTTTTTAGCCAATAGGTTTTCTTGAAGATAGCTAACAAATTCTGGTGTGGTAATGGTCTTGAAAGCGTAGTGTTTGAAATAATTTTTTAAAAATGAATCAATATTTTTACGACCATAATGTTGTTCTAGTGTCAGAAAAAATAATTGACCTTTGGTATAAGGAACATCGGTAAAGGCTTCATCGGGATCAATCCCGGTTAAGGGTAAAACCAAACCCTGATGCTCGGGCTCTAATTCTTTGAATTCTTCTAATAAGGCCTGATAACTGATGACCTGCTCCATTTTGGCAAGAGGGGCACCGTAAATATCTTCTAGAATTCTATTTTCAAGATAGCTGGTGGTACCTTCGTTTAACCAAAGATCCTGCCATCTTGCATTGGTCACCAAATTACCTGACCAGGAATGGGCAAGTTCATGAGAAATTAAACTGACCAAAGATTTATCCCCTGCTATCACCGTTGGTGTCACAAAGGTTAATTTAGGATTTTCCATTCCGCCAAAGGGGAAGCTGGGTGGAAGAATTAATAAATCATACTGTCCAAAAGGATAGGGACCAAAAACATTTTCTGTGGCTACAATCATGGCCTCGGTATCTTCAAATTCTTTGGCGGCCGCTTCTAATATTACTGGCTCAGCCCAAACACCACTACGTTTAGACCATCCTTGATAGTGCAAATCTCCCACAGCCAATGCAATAAGGTAGGGCGCTACAGGTTCGTTCATTGTAAAGCTAAACGATCCATCTAAAGGTGCTTTATGGTTAAAGTCAGCACTCATTAAAGCACGAAGATTTTTTGGGGTTTGTATACGGGCATCATAAGTTAGCTTAATAGCGGGCGTATCTTGCATGGGTAGCCAGCTACGTCCCATAATGGCTTCAGATTGAGTGAATAAGAAAGGATGTTTTTTTCCTGCGGTCAGAGGCGGTTCAAGCCATTGCAAACCTTTAGAGTTTTGAGAAGTGTGATACTGTAATTTAACCCGGTCACACTGGTTGTTAACGGAAATGTGAATTGCCTCACCTAAAATTTCATCTTTGCTTTGTTTGGTGTATTCGGCTGGTTTCCACTGGTTATTACAGCGTGCAGTCACCGATCCTATATTGATATTGCTGCTATCAAGTACTAATTTAGAAGCCTTTTTTTGCCAGTTAAGCGAATAGGTTATTGAACCGGATAACCGTTTTTTTTCAAAATCAGCCGTTAAATCAAGGGACATATGACTAACTTTAACGTCGTCTATATTGGATAAAGTGTGAGGATCAACACTAGCCTTTACTTGAGTGGTGGTTATCAGGTTAATAAAAAGGCTGATAAATAAGAACTGTAGGATGCGAGTCATATGAATGTCTTTGTGGATGAATTAAGGGCATCTATCATAGTTTCAAAAAACAGGACTGTCTACTCACGTCCTTTGCCTACATGGATATCAGGTACTAGTAGGTTAAAAGATATGGCCAACAGATAGTGGAATATTTTTATTGTTAATTTTAAACTGCATCCTCAAGAAAGCATACTGCGGGATCCAGGTCATGATTAAAACATTACATATCATTCAACAGGTTTCTTATGAAGGCCCTTCGGTTATTCGAAATTGGGCCATATCCAATGGTTTTCGTCTGACATTTTCAGAGTGTTGGGCTGATCCTGTGTTTCCCGCTCCTGATGCTGCTGATGGACTCATTGTACTGGGTGGCCCCATGAATGTGGGGGAATGGGATAAATATCCCTGGTTATTAGAAGAACTAGCCTGTATAAAAGTTTTTTTAGAACAGGGAAAACCCATTTTGGGTGTTTGTCTGGGAGGGCAAATGCTTGCTCACGCCCTGGGAGGCCAGGTATCTAAAATGAGCCATCCTGAAATTGGTGTCTGGCCTGTAACTGCTCTGGCTGATGCTCAACTATTGGGATTCGCTAAAAAAGGTGAAAAATTTCATACAGCTCAATGGCATAGTTATCAATTTAATTTGCCTGAGAATGCTCTACCTTTGTTGTCCTCCCCAGCTTGTCAGAATCAGGCTTTTATCTTTCAGGAAAATGTTATTGGGATGCAATGTCATTTAGAGGCTGATGCCCCTGGGCTTAGACGGTTATGTATTCGAGATGGGGCAACACTGGATAATTCTGAGACTTATGTTCAATCAGTGGAACAGATGGAGGGGCAATTATCCAAAGTAACAGAATCTCATCCTGTCTTAGAAAAAATGTTACATCACCTTTTTTTATGAAAATATCCTTTCTATGGCAGCTCTTCGATGTTTTCCTTTTAGAGATCAGTTAGAATAGGCGCCTATTTTTTGTGTTTTTAGTAAGGCTTCATTTGTGGAAGTTTAGAAAACACCTTTTTATCTATATTCCAAGACAAGAGTATTGCAGCACATGAGTAAAACAGAAATCGAACCGGCTTCAAATTTCATTCGCCATATTATCAAAGAAGATCTTGCCAATGGAAAAAACGACGGTCAGGTTGTTACTCGTTTTCCACCGGAGCCTAATGGTTATTTGCATATTGGTCATGCAAAATCTATTTGTTTAAATTTTGGTATGGCAAAAGAATTTAATGGCTCCTGTAATCTCAGGTTTGATGATACCAATCCTGCTAAAGAGAGCGAAGAATATGCCAGAGCCATCGAAGAGGATATTCGTTGGTTAGATTTTAAATGGCAAGGTGAGACTCGTCATGCGTCAGATTACTTTGAGCAACTATATGCATATGCTATTGAGCTGATTAAGTCAGGTAAAGCCTTTGTTGATGAACTCAATGTTGATCAAATGCGTGAATATCGTGGTACTTTGACCGAGCCAGGTAAAAATAGCCCATACCGAGATCGACCTATAGCAGAAAACCTGGATTTATTTAAGCGTATGAAAGCAGGAGAGTTTGCTGACGGACAATATGCACTTCGCGCAATCATTGATATGACTTCGCCTAATATGAATATGCGAGATCCGGTGATTTATCGTATCAAACGAGCTCATCATATTCGCACGGGAGATGATTGGTGCATTTACCCCATGTATGACTTTACTCATTGTATTTCGGATGCGATTGAAGGCATAACCCATTCTTTATGTACCCTTGAGTTTGAAGATCACCGACCTTTATATGACTGGGTGATTGATAATATTTCTATTGAATGCCATCCACAACAGATTGAATTTTCTCGCTTGCAGTTGGCCTATACTATCACCAGTAAACGTAAACTAACCTCACTGGTAACTGAAAACTTTGTATTAGGATGGGACGATCCGCGTATGTCCACTTTATCAGGTATGCGCAGGCGTGGTTATCCAGCTGCGGCTATTCGTAATTTTTGTACAGGTCTTGGGATCAGCAAAAAAAATCATGTGACCGATATGGCTGTACTCGAACAATCTGTAAGAGATGAGTTGAATGTTACGGCAGCAAGATCCATGGCGGTACTTCGACCTTTAAAATTGGTGATTGAAAATTATCCTGAAGATAAAGTTGAAATTCTTCAGGCGCCTCGACATCCACAAGATGAATCTATGGGGAAACGAGAAATTACCTTTGCTCGTGAAATTTACATCGATCAGGATGATTTTAAAGAGGAAGCTAACAATAAATTTAAACGCCTGGTTTTGGGAAAAGAAGTGCGACTTCGTAATGCCTATGTCATTAAGTGTGAACAGGTCATTAAGGATGAACAGGATAACATCGTTGAACTGCGTTGCAGTTACGATGAATTAACTCTGGGTAAAAATCCTGAGGGACGTAAGGTAAAAGGAGTCATTCACTGGGTTTCTGTAACCGGATCTATTGAGGCAGAAGTTAGAATATATGACCGGTTATTTAATGTAGACAATCCGGCAGCAGCAGAAGACTTCAGAGAGACTATAAACCCTGATTCTTTATCTGTTATCAGTGATGCCAGAATTGAATCAACTTTGAGCACAGCAAAACCTGAAGACAGCTTTCAGTTTGAACGTGAAGGTTACTTTGTTGCAGATCGAGTGGAACATAGTGCTGATAAACCTGTTTTTAACATGACTGTGGGTTTACGTGATACCTGGGCTAAAATAGAACAAAGTTGATTAATGTTAAAAAAATAAACTGAGAAATTTAATGATGAATAAAGTGATTCAAGTACAAGATATCAACATGGCCAACGATCTGCCTTTTGTCTTATTCGGTGGAATGAACGTATTAGAGTCTGGTCAAATGGCGATGGATATTGCCGGCGCTTATGTTGAAGTTTGTAGCAAGTTAAATATTCCTTATGTATTTAAAGCTTCTTTTGATAAAGCTAATCGTTCTTCTATTAATTCATATCGTGGGCCGGGGTTAGAGCAGGGGCTTAAATGGCTTGCAGATATTAAATCTACCTATAACATACCTATCATTACTGATGTGCATGAACCTGCCCAGGCAGCAGAGGTTGCAGAGGTTGCAGATATTATTCAGTTACCAGCATTTTTATCAAGGCAAACAGATTTGGTTGAAGCCATGGCTAAAACCAATGCGGTAATTAATATTAAAAAAGCACAATTCTTAGCTGCTCCTGAAATGAAACATATTCTTCAAAAGTGCTCGGATGCTGGAAATGAACGTCTCATTTTGTGTGAACGAGGCTCTAGCTTTGGTTATAACAATTTGGTGGTGGATATGCTTGGTTTTGGCGTTATGAAACAGTTTGGTTATCCGGTTTTCTTCGACGTAACACATTCTTTGCAACAACCCGGTGGCCGTTCGGATTCAGCTGGTGGCCGTAGAGCTCAGGTAACAGAATTGGCACGTTCAGGCATGGCACTCGGTCTTGCCGGTTTGTTTCTTGAAGCCCACCCCGATCCTGATAAAGCCAAATGCGACGGCCCATGCGCTCTAAGGCTAAGTCAGTTAGAACCCTTCCTGGCTCAAATAAAAGCGGTGGATGAATTGGTTAAGGGATTTGAAGAGCTGGATACTAAGTAACCTCAACTCGGGATAAGTAAGAAACCAAAATGCAAACTGTCTGATGAACACTTTGTGTTAGGAACTTTTATGGAATAGGTTAACCGGGTTGAGAAGGTTTTCTCCAGAACATCAGGTTTTGGATTAATGCGGCGAGGAGCCAATAACCACCAATACCTACTATATCTGCGACGACGTCCAAAAACTCTGCCGAACGCGTTTTTGTGAAAAAATACTGAAAAGCTTCAATGGCTAATCCAAATGCCAGTAACCACAGACTTTTCCTGACTTTCATATTCAATGGTTTAATTGAGTAATCAGCCAGTAAAGAAAGAATAAAAAAACTTAACCCGTGGAGTACTTTGTCACTCAAATAAGCTGGGGCACTGAGCATGGGTTGGCTCATTAATGTCACAGTACTGATACTGATCACCGCTAGAATTAGTAATATACGAAAAAAAACCTTCTCCGCGAATCGACTTATGCTCACTCACTATTCCATTTTAAATTATTTTAAAGGCTAATGAGTTATAGTAACCGATATTTAATGCACTTATTAGTTTTCTTGTTCTTTTTTATTAAAACCAGACTTCCGAACAAGACTGATTTTTGATACCATATAGAACCTTCAGGTGCACTCCGATCCTCGGAGAGCAACAGGACTTCGGTAGACATTCATGGCACGGTTGATTTTCGTTACAGGTGGCGTTGTATCCTCTTTGGGTAAAGGTATAGCTGCAGCTTCTCTGGCTGCAATTCTGGAAGCTCGTGGTCTTAAAGTGACCATGATGAAACTCGACCCTTATATCAATGTTGATCCCGGTACCATGAGTCCTTTTCAGCATGGAGAAGTTTTTGTCACCGAAGATGGCGCCGAAACTGATCTTGATTTGGGACATTATGAACGCTATATACGTTCTAAAATGACTCAACTTAATAACACTACCACTGGCCGTATTTATTCAGATGTTATTGCCAAGGAAAGAAGAGGTGATTATTTAGGCGCAACTGTTCAGGTAATCCCGCATATTACAGATGCCATCAAAGAGAGAGTTTTACTGGCAGCAGAAGGTTATGACATTGCCATGGTTGAAGTTGGTGGAACAGTGGGTGATATTGAAAGTCAGCCATTTTTGGAAGCCATTCGCCAGCTGGGTATAGAATTAGGTCGTGAAAATGCTTTGTTTATGCATCTAACCCTGTTGCCCTATATTCAAACTGCTGGTGAATTAAAAACCAAACCCACTCAGCACTCAGTTAAAGAACTTCGTTCTATTGGTATTCAGCCCGATATTTTAATTTGCCGTTCAGAACGCCCTTTACCGATAGGTGAGAAACGTAAAATAGCATTATTTACCAGTGTTCAGGAAAAAGCAGTTATTTCGTTAAAAGATCTTGATAGCATTTATCAAATTCCATCGGTACTTAATGCACAAGGGCTAGATGATCTTGTGATTGATCAATTTAAATTAAAGACAAAGGCGGTTGATCTGTCTGAATGGGAACAGGTTCTTTATGCAGAAGCTAATCCTCAGGGTGAAGTAACCATTGGCATGGTGGGTAAATATATTGATCTTACAGAAGCTTATAAATCTCTAAATGAAGCTTTAAGACATGCAGGACTTAATAACAGAAAAACAGTTAACATCCGATATATAGATTCAGAGGCTTTAAAAACCAAAGGTTGTGGGTTGCTGGCCGATTTAGATGCCATATTGGTTCCTGGTGGATTTGGTGAGCGAGGTGTCGAAGGAAAAATATTGGCGACTCAATATGCTCGTGAAAATAACGTGCCTTTCCTGGGAATTTGTTTAGGTTTGCAAGTGGCTGTGATTGAATATGCAAGAAATGTCGCAGGTTTAACCGATGCACATAGTACAGAATTTAAGAAGGATTGCCAAAATCCTGTTGTGGGTTTAATTACAGAATGGATCAATGCAGAAGGTCAGGCTGAACAGCGTTGTGAAAACTCGGACCTTGGCGGCACAATGCGTTTGGGCTCTCAGACCAGTCATCTTATTAAAGGAACAAGGGCGCATGACATATATGGCTCTAATGAAGTTAGAGAGAGACACCGACATCGGTATGAAGTGAATAATAACTTGCTACCTTTACTTGAAGAAGTAGGACTTGTGGTTTCAGGGTGTTCTGCAGATAAAAATTTAGTGGAAATGATTGAGTTGCCAAATCACCCCTGGTTCATAGCAACTCAATATCATCCAGAGTTTACTTCAACCCCCAGAGATGGCCACCCATTATTTTCGGCTTTCGTTAAAGCTGCTGTTGATTATAAAGAACAGCAGAATACTTAAACTTCCCGGATTGATAATTATTCGAGTGACGATTATTCGACTGATGATTATTCGAGTGAAGATAAATGAAATTTCCCCCAAGGCAAGATAGGAGCTATTGATGAAAATTAAACAGGTTATTGGACGTGAGATTTTAGATTCTCGAGGTAATCCCACTGTAGAAGCAGAAGTTGTTTTAGAGTCTGGAGCCCGAGGAATAGCTTGTTCTCCATCTGGCGCATCAACGGGTTCTAAGGAAGCTCTGGAGTTACGGGATGGTGATCCGACACGCTATGGTGGTAAAGGCGTTCTTAAAGCTGTCTCATTTGTGGAACAGGAATTGGCCAATGCCGTTATTGGTTTGGATGCTGACCAACAAAGCTTAATTGATCAAACACTTATTGAGCTTGATGGTACTGAAAATAAATCGAAATTTGGTGCGAATTCAATTCTTGCGGTATCACTGGCATCCGCTAAAGCTGCTGCTAACGCCAAAGGTATTCCACTATTTAAGCAACTAAATCCCGATGGCCCTTATAGTTTGCCTGTGCCGATGATGAATATCATCAATGGTGGAGAGCATGCCGATAATAATATTGATATTCAGGAGTTCATGGTCATCCCTGCGGGTGCTGAGACTTTCTCTGAAGCTATGCGTTGCGGTGTTGAAATTTTTCATGCTTTAAAAAGTGTACTTTCTGCACAGGGCATGAATACAGCTGTTGGTGATGAAGGTGGTTTTGCTCCTGATCTGGAATCTAATGAAGCCGCTCTTAAAGCGATAGCACAAGCCGTAGAAAAAGCAGGCTATAAGCTTGGGGAGAATGTTTTTCTTGCATTAGATGTAGCCAGCTCTGAAATGTATGAAGATGGAAAATACCAACTTAAAGCCGAAGGTAAGTCATTAACTTCTGCTGAGTTTGTAGATTATTTGGCTGGTTTAGCCGAACGTTATCCAATAATATCTATTGAAGATGGTATGGATGAAGGTGATTGGGATGGCTGGAAGTTATTAACTGAAAAACTTGGCGATAAGATTCAACTGGTAGGTGATGATCTCTATGTAACCAACACTAAAATCTTCAAACAGGGTATTGAACAGGAAGTGGCTAACTCTATTTTGATAAAGGTAAATCAAATAGGTACTTTATCTGAAACCCTGGCTGCCATCAGTATGGCACACGATGCTAAGTATACCGCAGTTATCTCTCATCGCTCAGGTGAAACAGAAGATACCACTATTGCCGATCTGGCGGTTGCAACTGCTGCCGGTCAGATAAAAACAGGTTCACTATGTCGTTCAGACCGAATGGCTAAATATAATCAATTACTGAGAATCGAACAATATCTTGGAGATGAGGCTTTTTATCCGGGAAAAGCGGCTTTTAACCAAAAAATATCATAAAAGCCAGCGGTTTATTGGCAAACATCACTCTAATTTGTTACATAATAGAGTGATGTCTCTGGTTTTAACACAATATCTTAAATGCAAGCCCAGGTGGCACCGATCTAAGGTGCTTCCCCTGATTTTAGTATGCACTCTAGCATATTCCGATCCATCTCTTAAAAATTTATCCCTCTCTAAAGAAAATTATCAACAAATTAAAGAATTCTATGGCGACTCAGCTTCTAAACGTGTGAAAGACTGGATGAAACTGTTACAAGAGGCAAAAGAATTACCTGAGCCTGAAAAATTACAACAAGTTAATCAGTTTTTTAACCAACTGGAATTTGTCAGTGATGAGGAGCATTGGCACAAGCAGGATTATTGGGCAACACCTTTAGAAATGCTGGTGACTAATGGGGGTGATTGTGAAGACTTTTCCGTGGCAAAGTATTTTAGTTTACGTGAACTAAAAGTTGATATGAGCAAGTTGCGCCTGACCTATGTTAAAGCCCTGGAGCTCAATCAAGCCCATATGGTACTAAGTTACTTTCCGGATGAGCAGGCAGAACCCTTAGTGCTGGATAATTTGATTGATACCATTGAGCCCGCATCAAAACGATCGGACTTACAACCTTTTTATAGTTTCAATGGTGAAGATCTGTGGTTATCAAAAGAAAGAGCAAGAGGACAATGGGTGGGTAAATCTTCACGAATTAGTTTATGGCAAGACTTACTCACTCGATTTTCAGAGCAACTAGTTCATCGTCAACCTTTGAATTTGCAGCAACAGTCTCAAGAACCATCGTCAGAGCCCTCTCAAGGGAACAGTACAAAAACTCATTCTTCCTTAGATGTAAAAGATGAAAATAAAAACAGGAGCAGACCATGACTTTGGTGCGTCAGTTTTATTTATTGATATTAACCATTCTATTAGTGTCATTTAGTTTGAGCTATTGGCAAAATATTCAATCGACTCGTAATTTTTTGCAAAAACAAATGCAATCACATGCTCAGGATACGGCTACTTCCTTAGGAGTGTCACTGGTTCCAGAAATGGTGAAGGTGGATAAAGCCAGAATTGACACAATGATAAATGCAGTTTTTGACAGAGGTTATTATAAAAAAATTGCCATTTTTGACAAAAAAAATCAATTGATCTCAGAACGCCAACAACCCATGGAAATACCCGGTGAGTCTATTCCAGGCTGGTTTTTAAACTGGATAGGTCTGGAGGTGCAACAAGCAAAAGCTGAAATCAGTGGTGGTTGGTCTAAAGCTGGTGAAGTCATTGTCATTAGTCATCCAGGGTACGTTTACCGTCAATTATGGGATACGGCAAAAAAGAATGCACTCGCATTGATAATAACAACCTTAATCAGTAGTTTGTTATTGGGATTTTTACTAAATCGGATTTTAAAGCCTTTGAAAGCCGTCGTAGAACAGGCTAAATTTTTGACTGAGAATAAATTCATACGAGTAGAAAAGTTGCCTTCAGCGCCCGAACTGCAGTTATTGGTTTTGGGGATGAACCAAATGGTAGATTCTCTGGAACATCACATCCAAAGGTTATCTACTGATGCACAAAATTGGCAAAAGGAAGCTTTTCAAGATGGTTTAACCGGGCTTCCGAACAGGAAAAATTTAGATAGACATATTACTCAGTTACAACAAAATTTCTCTGAATCTCATAGCATTTGTTTTGCTATTTTCCGAATTTTTGAATTAGATCAAGCTAATCTGCTGGAAGGGTATCGCGGCGGAGACAATGTGTTAATAGAAGTGAGTAATCTTCTAAAACAAGAACTCAAGGGGCTGTCTGGTTGTGTTGTAGCCAGATTGAGCGGGCCAGAGTTTGCGTTGTTATTAAGGGATTTTTCTTATTCAGAGGCGGATGGTCTATTAACAAATCTTGTTACAAGGATAAACTCTAGCCTGGATTCCCATGTAGCGGATATGAAAATACATGCTGGTGCAGTGATTATGGATACAGTGACTACTGATGATAATTATTTCATCATGGCAGATGAATTACTCAATCAGGCTGTAGAAACTGATCAAAAACTGCTGATTTCAGATAATTTACGCGCTTCCGCAATGAAGGGTAAAGAACACCAGACCAATGAGCTTTGGAGCGCTTTGGATAACAATGAGATCAGGTTGAGCGCTCAGTCTCTGAAGGGGGGAGAAAATCTCCAGTTGTTGGGACAGGAATATTTTTTACAAATCAAACTCGAAGATGGCCAATGGTATTCCGCAGGAAAACTATTACCAAGATTTAGTAAAAGTATAGATTCTGCTGCAGTTGATCGAATAATCGTACAGAAATTAATGCAACAAACAGGGGTTGGTGGATTTCAAATGGTGAATATAGCACCTCAATCCTTATTAGAAGGTAGTGATTTTGTGCAATGGTTAATTCAAGTAAACGAACCTGATCGAGACAAACGTCAGCTTGCAGTTGAGTTTAGTCAAATCATGGCACCTCAATCACCAAAGAGATTGGTTAACTCTGTGAATATTCTTAAACAGCAAGGCATAAAAATAGGTGTGGATCATTTTGGTTTTCATGCAGATAGCCTACATTGGCTCACCCAGTTGCATCCTGATTACGTGAAATTGGATCCAGCCATTATGTTTGGTAAAGATGCCACATTGGAAAATCAGATTTTTGTGGATGCTTTATTATCAGTATGCCATTCCATGGGGATCCAACTATTTGCTATGGGAATAGAGATCGAGCCTCAATTGAGACTGGCACAACACATGAAATTTGATGGGTTTCAAGGTTTTTTCATTGATCAACCCACCCATAATGAATGATTAGGGGTATTTTAAAGAGAAAATATTCCACTTAAAATACCTTTTGCTTGATGTGGCAGTCTTTGTTAAAGTTAAACGGGCGATATTTGAGCAGATTGAATGCTAGTTTAGACATAACATGGGGTGTAAATAAATGAAAAAATTACTGTTAGTAGCAATCGGTGGTCTTTTATCTTCTGCCGCTTTGGCGGGAGGCGTTGATCATCTGGTTTCGGAGTTTCAGAAAGTTGACAGAGAATGTAGTCAGGTGAGTGATGCATTCAAAGTCGAAAAAATCAGCTCTGAAACAAAAAATAGCTTTGATGCCAATGCCTGTTATAGTTGGGCTGTAAAGACTGGTATGGCAGAACAACCAGAAAATCAGAAAGCAGTATTGATGGCTGCGTTGGTTGCTTCTCGTCAACATGTTTCAGATGTGATAGAGGGCGCGATTGTGGCCGGTATGGCACCCATGGTTGCAGTAGCACGTGCCAACGAAATATTACCCAATCATTCTGATGAAATAGCCCGCGGAGCGATTATTGCTGGTGTAGATCCTGTGGTAGTCACTGAAGCAACTGCAGCTGGAAAAAGAAAAGTAGAAAATAATTAAGTAAATTTTTGCCAAAAGCCAGCTAAATTATTTAGCTGGCTTTTTTTGTCTGGACTTTTGCTTATTTCAACCTAAAATCATCATGTAGTGGTCACTGATGATTTTAGGCTCAAGGGATAATCTAGCCCTACTTTCAGTGCAAAAACTAACAAATGGTTAATAGATAACCTATTTTTGTTAACTTTTTGTATAAATCCTTTATCTCTATGGCATTTACTATTATATTTAGTGTTATAAACAAGTTAACTACAATTGTAAGGTGTAATACATGAAGTATTGGTTGGTAATGTTTTTTTCACTGTTATTTTTAATAAGTAGTGAACCAGCAAAAGCTGATGATATGGGAAGATTAGTTAATTCTCTTTGTGATTTTACAAAAAGCAATAATCGCTCACAAATGCGCAAAAAACTCAAACAGGCTAAAATTAAACTCAAACGTGTCTATGGTGGTATTACCTGTGGTGCTACAGATGGTTTTTCTGGTGGAAGCTTATTAAGAGTGGCAACTTTTTTTGGATCACTGGATGCTGCAAAGTATCTGGTTTCACAAATTGGTAGCGGTGGAGTACAAGCTGCAGAATCTGATGGTTCAACTATTCTTGCCTGGACTGAGGCTCTAGCTGCTAGCGATCCATCTAAGGCTGCTAACCTGGCTGCATTTATAGAATTGTATCAATCGGAATAGTTTATTTAGTTACGAGTTACGAGTTACGAGAAAGAAATTGACATCTCTTTAAATTAAATGGAGTATTCTCGCAACTCGCAACTCGCAACTCGCAACTCGCAACTCGCAACTCGCAACTCGCAACTCGCAACTCGCAACTCGCAACTCGCAACTCGCAACTCGCAACTCGCAATTACTCAAAACATCCATGTTTTTCGCCCTTCGGGCCAGCTAAAGCTGTTCAAAAATTGCTCCTGCATTTTTGTCGAAACTCACAACTCGTATCTCGGAGCCTAAGCTATGTTTTAAAACGACTGACCAGATGTTGTAGTTGATTAGCCAGGTTACTTTGCTCATGGCTTGCATCTGCAGTCTGGCTGGCTCCAAGGGCTGTTTGTTCAGATATTTCAGAGATAGATTCAATATTACGATGCATCTCCTGGGTTACAGTATTTTGTTCTTTGGCAGACTGAGAAATATGCAAGCTCATCTCACTAATGGTATTAACGGCATTTTTAATTGCTTCTAATGATTTAGAGGCTGTATCAGATTGTTGAACACATTCGTTGGCTTTAGTACGAGAACTTTTCATAACATCCACAGCCTGACGGGTACCCTGTTGAAGATCTTCAATCATTTGTTGAATATGGGAGGTTGATTCCTGGGTTTTACTGGCCAGACTTCTGACTTCATCTGCCACTACAGAGAAACCCCTGCCATGATCCCCTGCTCTGGCTGCTTCAATTGCGGCATTTAGAGCCAAAAGGTTCGTCTGTTCAGCAATACCTCTGATGACATCTAAAATAGCTCCAATATTAGAACTGTATTCATCCAATTGATTAATGACTGTTGCAGCCTGATCTATTTCTTCAGATAAGTGTTGAACTATTTTTCTGGTGTCCTGAACAACTTGATAACCATCTATTGATTGTTGATTAGCATGATTGACTTCGGTCATAGAGGCTTCAGCATTGCGAGATACTTCATCGACTGTTGCTGTCATCTGAGACATGGCTGTAGCTATTTGGTTTATCTGGTCTTTTTGTTGCTCAACGCCGTTTCTCGTTTGTTCAGTAATTGCTGAAGTTTCTTCTGAAGCCGCAGATAGTTGTTCTGAGTGGGATGAAATATCTTGTAGCATAGAGCGTAATGTAACGATTAAGCTATTGAGCCAGTCACCAAGTTGCCCGAATTCGTCTTTACTTTTCAAGTTAATGGTTTGCGTCATATCCCCATCACTGACTTTTGCAAATACATGGGCAATTTTACCAAGTGGTTTGCGAATGGATTGAGCCACCCAAAAACCAACAGCACCAGCAATTGTAATGGCGCTCAGTGCAAGGATAACAATCATAGAGAGATTGAAATTGACTGAAGAGTTAGCATTTTTTTCTACTTCTTGCGCCATTTGATTGGCTAACTGAGAAATTTTTCCTAATTCCTGAATATTCTTTTGAAGAATTAACTCAAGCTTATTCAGTGTTTCCTGGCTGAGCAAATTATTGGTAAGGCGTTGGTGGTGTTTTGCTAATAAACCCTTAGATCCTAATGAATCAATATATGTAGTCATGTTAGCATCAATATCAGCCACTGCTGCTGGTGAAAGTGCCTTAAGTTTTTGATATTTGGCGGATATAGAGTTAGATAGATCTCTTTGTTCGTTCATGGTCGTTGTGATTGTAGCGCCGGAATCCAGTACCAGGCTGTCAGTAACAATAACCGTGGTTTCATCTAATAAATTGACCAGAGCGTTAGCTAAGTCTTTAACAGAACCATTATTATTGTCAGCAATATCGCTATTGTCAGCAATATCGCCCAATGCACCATTTAGTTCATCTGCCATATCTTCGAAATTTCCAAGTGCTGTTTGTATAGTAGTATCGAGTACAACGCTTTCTTTATGAGTAGTAAATAAGTGATCAACTTGCTCTGGATAGTCAGAAAAAACATCTTCTTCTTGTTTGATCGCATTAAGAACAGTTTGATTTGAATCTGCAAGGGTTTTTATTTGTGATATTTTTTTTCTGTAGTCTTGGTAAAATTGCTGAAATTCATTACTTAATGTGTTTAGTTTGTTTTCATTTCGGGAAGCATGATAAGCCGCCACTTTATTTGCCGCAGACAGTAATGAAGCTGTCATGTTGCCAGAGGCTACAACCAGGGGGGTGGCTTTATCTGTAACAGTTGAGAGGTGTCCATTTATGTTGGTAAGGGCGTTGAAGCTAGTGATACTCAGTATAATAAGTAAAATAATAAGTAGACCAAAACCACCTGCGACACGCTGTATTACAGTAAAATTCATCAAACAACTCCATATAGATTAATATACATATTTTCTTCTAAGATTCTACACAAGCCTTATCGGCTATCATACCGAAAAATTAAACTATCTGTTTCTTTAAGTCAGATCAACAGTTAAAATATTGTTATTGAAGCAATTTTAATCAGTAATTAATTTATCTGATAGCCTGGATAAATATTTTCCAATAGGTTAAGTGTAGGATCTGCTTTGTTTTTTATCCACTTTTGAACTTAAAAAGGGTCTTTTCATTATGCAATGGTTTAAACAATTACAACAGATATTTAACAAACCTGCAGTAGTTGAAGAACATATTACTGCAGAGGTAGCTGTGGCTGTATTTTTATTTGAAGTGATGAAAATGGATGAATTGATTACTTCTGATGAGGAAAAGTTTCTTTATAGTCGTTTGATGCACCATTTTGATAAAACGGAAGATGAAGTACGTCTTTTAGCGGTAGAAGCAAAAAAACAATTGGAAAAATCTGTTGATTATCATGAATTTACTCGTTCTATTAATGCTCAAATGAATAATGCTGATAAAGTAGAGCTAATTGAAAGTTTGTGGCTAATGGCACTATCTGACGGAAAAATAACGGCAGATGAGCATCATATGATTAGAAAAATTTCAGATTTACTACATTTAAGACATTCAGAATATGTTGATGCCAAAACACGGGCAATGAAAACAGTAAAAAACCAGGAATGAGCTACGAGATGCGAGCTATGAGCTATGAGCTACGAGAAAAGAGATAAAACATAAAAAACTTGACTGCCTGCACAGAATTGATAGTTTTTCGCAACTCGCAACTCGCAACTCGCAACTCGCAACTCGCAACTCGCAACTCGCAACTCGCAACTCGCAACTCGCAACTCGCAACTCGCAACTCGCAACTCGCAACTCGCAGCTATCTCTTACTAAGTATATATTTCTCTCGCTTGACTTGTCTGGGAGAAAAACCGTTTTCTGTCAGTTGGTTAAATGCAAAATCTATCATATTAGGGTTACCGCACAGGAAAACGAGATCGCTTTCTGGATTAGGAACTAATTTATCCAGTCGAGCCTGGACATATCCAGAATATTCATCATCAACAAGAGGGCTGTCATCATGTCTGCTATAGCAGATATTTAGTTGAAATCTGGGATTATTGTTAGCAAATTCTCGAAAGTCATCACAGAAAAAGCAATCCTCTCGCTTTTGTATACCAAAAATCAGCTCAACATCTAATTCTTGATCTGTGGCCATTAGAAGTTCCAGTTGAGGTAGAAAGGTTCTATAAGGCGCGACTCCCGTGCTGGTAGCCACTAAAAATAATCTTTCGGGTAACTCGGAGGGCAGTATCAGAGCACCATAAGGGCCTGATATCTCTATTTGTGTGCCAGGCTGAGCATTTACAAAAAACTCGCTAGCAATTCCCCCAGCAAGAACACCCACAACAATTTCGATACGAGTCACGCCAAGAGTTGAAGATTTGATATTTGCAATACTGTAGCTTCTTCTTATGAACTGATTGTTATCACTGGATTCATCGGGTAAATGAACAGAAATGAATTGCCCAGGAATGTAATCCAGGCTCTGAGTCTTTTCTAATGATAATTCAACAAGGCGCACTTGGCGGGTCAGCCACTCGCTCTTGCTGATGGTGGCAGCTAGATTAGATTTTGTCATAAGGGTTGATGAACGAATGTGTCCTTTTTGTTGAGTATAGAAAAAAATCAGGGTTTTTGTCGAATTAGTTTAATATTATCTCAGCTTGTCAGACCACTAACTTTAAATGGTAATAACTTTTTAGTTGTAACACTAAATAAATTGTGAACGCTGCTAAGGTATTTTTGCTCAAACGGGGTTAGACAATGAATTGGCTTAAAGGTGTGAATTTTGGAGTTTGTACCTGTAATCTCTAAAGCACGGGAAAATTCCCGGGCATAAAGCTGCCAATTGGTTCTTAATTCTAAATTGTCACAAACTTGTAAAATAATAGGGAATATAGCATGACCGTGCCACCGCCTCTGTATATGTTTCTTTTTTGGCCAGGGATTTGGATATAATAGATACTGATATTCTGGAAACCATTTAGCCTTCAGGCATTGTAACCAAAACTCTTCCATTCGAGCCTGTATCAAAAGCAAGTTATCAAATGATTTCTGTTTTTGTTTAATATCGCCTAATCGACTCTCTGATTGATCAATGCCAATTACCAGTGATTGTGGATTTTGACGTGCAAGGAGCTGACTACTCGCACCTGTTCCACAACCGGTATCTAAAATGAAACTCTGATTTGAATAATTTGTTTGATGCCAGTTCCATGCTATTTCAAATTGACGTTGCTGTTCGCTACTAATTGGACGTTGATCAGGGTTTTTTATATGTTTCAAAACAAGTGACTCAAGATCGGTATGAATATCTTGTTGATTGCTTGAGACGAACTTTGAATTACCGGAATGTTGATTTATCGACATGAATTCAGCTTTGGTTCAGTTAAAGGGTGAGAAACTATAAATACAATAATAAATTAAGAGCATTTTAAATATGAAAACAATATCACAATATTCTATCGCGATTGGTTTTATGTTGTCATCAATAATTGTTGCCCCCGTATCAGCTAATGTTGATCAATTTAAGCAAGACCAATTAACTATTGCACAAAAAAATAAAGCTGCCACTGGGATCAGGGCTTTTGAAAGCAGTTTGCTCTCACAAGTGAGAAAAACTGATAAAGGAGAAGAATATAGGACAAAGAAAAATAATGCCCAAACAAGTTATGCTATAAAAACTAAAAAAAAGGTTAAAAACTCAAATGAAACGATAGTGAGATATCGAACAGCTGATATCAAATCGGTTCAGGATCATGAAGACTATGAAATTTATGATGCACAGATCTCTTTAAGTCGTGATCAAGATATGGATGGTTTATACAGTGCATTTGATTTAGAGTTTGATGTGGATGTGGTAAGCGGGATCGAGCCGGTTTATGCTGAAATTTTTTATCGTAGTAATCTCAGTACTGGACAACCCTGGAAATGGTTATATACAACCAATATTTTTGAAATCAATGGTAATTCATCTTTAGATAGTTTTTCTGTATTATTTTATTTAAGTGAAGGTTTTCCACCTGATGAATATGAGTTGCTGATTGATATTTACCAGGCTGATTTGTCAGAATTAGTGGTTACCTATGGTGCCGATGATGATGTTGATTTGTACAGTTTACCTCTTGAAGATAGTAGTTGGGATCTATATCTTGGCGAACAAATTGATTTGGATTTTCTTTCTTTAGAATTATATGACGATAATGACGGAGATGGTCATTATAGCGGATATGATTTGAAAGTTGATTTACTGAATGTAAATAATGATCGAATGCTGGAAGTCAGGCTTTATAGTAGAGATTCAATTAGTTCCTGGTATCTGGAAACTACTTCAGAGATGGTTTGGCTCAATCAGGGGGATTTGGTTGAATTTAGTTTTTCAGCACAATGGATGTCAGGTTACCCTCTTGATTATTATGATTTTTTGATTGAAGTTGTAGATGTTAATACGGGGGAATTGATTGGAGAGTTTGGCCCGGAGTTAATAGAGCTTTCACAAAACCCTATGGAGAGTAATGACTTTGATACGGTTAATGAAAATCCAGTGGTGGTTATCATTGATGACGGCCATTCTGGAGGTGGTATTGGTTATCTTACTTTTATCTTATTATTGATGATATATTACATCCGCAAACGGGTTGAACGATCAGAGCTACATAGCTCTTCTGGCAATGATCTGAGTAAGATCTATTAATTCCCCAATTGCCCCAACTTGATTTAATTGTTCGATAAATTGTATGGCCTGATTTTTAGATTGACTTCTTATTTCTCGAATATCTTGAGAAATATTAAGGGTGTCAATATTAATAGCTGGTGTGATTACCAGGCGTAGAAAATAGTAACGGCTCGATTTTAATGCCTTTTTTATAAACCTTATCTGTTGTGCTTCTGTTACAAATTCACTGGCAATAGCTGACTCATAAATAGGTGCGTTTTCAGTTGTTAGAGCACTATTTTCTTCAGGATCTCTTTGGTATAAATAAAGTTCTGTTTCAAATTTGTGGGTAAAGTTCTTTCTAACATCAATACATTTTGAAAGTAGATGATCCCAGGTTTTTTTATTGATTAAAGATGATAGATCATATTCATCCTGGTGTTTAAAAATATTCGCTAAAGACAAAGTCTGGTTGTTGATAGCAATAGTTTTAATATTCCAGCCCTTGTGATCACCCTGAATAAAGAAGGGTAAAGTCGTTAATGAACTGGATAAAATAGAATCTAGTAGTTCCGACCTGGCCTGCATCCATATGTCACTGGAACACATGCCTAATTTGGATTTGTTATTCTCGATTATTTTTTTAAAAAAGATGGATGCTGCATGTTTAGCATATCTATGATCACGGCTAAAAGAGATGGTTTTCATATCGTTACTGATATGTGCTAACCTGTATTTTTGTTTTGATATTTCAGCTTTTTTGAATTTTTTCTGGAGTCCTGCAAATGTTATGCTGGCGTTATCTCTAAGTTCAGCAAGTACTGGTTGATTAAAGATGATTTTTACGCCACCGGGAGAGAAGTCAATGGTTTTTCCTGAATAACTTGTACCATTAATTTGTGTGTTAACATCTGTTGTCAAAAAATAGCGATTTTCTTCACGCCTTTTTTTATAGGGAATATCCACATGGTTGAAATAAGAACACTGTTCATCAGTAGTCAAAAACTTTTCAAGCAATCCATTGATTGATTCTAGTATTTGTGGTTTTTTTGGTCGTTTTATGTGATTGTTGAGTTTTATGAGAAGACATAAAGCTGAAATTTCCCTTAGTTCTTCAAGTAACGTTTCTGTTTCGTATGGACTTACTTTTGTTAATTTTCTGGTCAGTTTCTGAATGCGAGTGGGAGAAGGTTCTGATACTGGACAAATAACCAACTTCCAGGCCTGGAAATTATCAAAACTCATTGCGTATTCAAGGAATTGATTAAGCTGGTTGATAGTCGAAAAATCTGATTCCAGAGCCAGGTAGATGCTGTTTTTTTTAGTTTTTGGAGAAGTGTCAAATGTATAAATATAGATGTTTTCGGGTTGTTTGTTGTTTTCTTTTATCAGGCTGTTATTCCGTTTTCTTTGAGTTAATAAGCATGATATTCGTTTTAACATTTGATTGAATAAAGAATTTTCAAAAAAAGGATGAGATTCATTTTGTAAAACGTACTTAAGAGAAATGGCATTATTGGAGTATGAAAAAAATAAAGGTATGCTATCTGAACTCTGGGAATAAATTTGTTCAAAAACTAAAGATTTTAAACCATCGATGGTATCTCCAAGATCAATCTTGTAACGCATTCGGTTTGAACTAATAAATTTCTCAAGAGTGACTTTGAATTTTTGATGAACAGGATTTTCTATGAGTTGCAATCGGCAAATAGAATCAAACTCATCTGTCGTGATTTCAATCAGGCGATAATGGACTGGTTCAAAGTTTTCCTCTACTTTCCTATAGAAAAAAGGAAATGAAATCAATAGTTGATCATTTGGCTTCCATAAAACAGGCTCTTCAGTTTTAATTCTTAATCCTGAAACAGAGATATCAATGGATTTCACCTTAATATGAACATCATCCTTATTCAGGATCTCCACCGGCATAATGTAGTTTAATCTATCTTCGGATCGTTGACGTGTATAGCCAAAGGTCAATATATCAACAGTTGGTGTTTCTGTTTCTTCAAGCGCTTCTTCAGGAGCGAGTATTTGAACTGTTGTTGGTGGATTTTGCCGGGCAAGAGAAAACTGCTCAATAAGGCCTTGTGAAGTTTTAGGTGTTATTTTCTTTTTGACAGGTGTTTTATTAGCTGAAGGTTTACTTGTCTGGATTGCTGGTTTACCAGCATCTCTTAGAACTTTTTCAAAAACACCTACAGTATACAGACCTTTGTAGTATCGAACTTCGTTTTCAAAAATTTCTATACCTTGAGAATTCATATAGTGAGTAATATCAAGATAATCATAGGCAAAACATGGATCTTTTACTTTTCCCCTTAAATCAATTCTCATTTTGGTGGGCTGAGCTAGCCTTTTAACTTCCATTTTCTCTAAAAATTTGGCACTGGACGATTTGGGCTGAACAACTTCTCTTGCAATTGATTTTCCATTTCCTGTTCCTGAACTGGTGAAGTGGAGCAGGGTTGGGACATTTTTTGATGGTTTCTTAGCCATAACCTTGGTTAATAATGAATTCCAATAATTTTGAGTATAGCAAAGCTTTCTACTTTGATGCTGAAATCCGTATTTCATGGGGTTTGTGTATACGCCTCTAATATATCATGTTTTAATTAACCTCTTCTAAGATCCGGTTTGTGCTAGACTTCTCTATATTTTAAAAGTCCTGGTTTCACTTTGTAACAGATATTTTTGATGTGCATATGATAACACACTGATTTTATAGTATATTTTGGAGTAAATAAATGAAATTAACCTGTTCAATTTTGTTAAGTCTTCTGAGTTTGTCTCTATCTGACAAGATAGATGCAAAAGAATGGTTTACAAGTCAGGAGCTTAATCAAGCAGTTGAATTGCGTAATCAGGCGATATTGGATACCTCAGGTTACAATATAGTAGAATCATTGACCACGGAAGTTGGTCCAAGATTAGCGGGTAGTGCTGGTGATAAACTGGCAGTTAAGTGGGCAACAGCCAAACTGAACGAATTAGGTTTTGATAAGGTTTGGAAGGAGGAAGTAACTTATCCTACCTGGGTACGTGAAAGCGAAACAGCACGTATTTTGAGCCCATTTCCACAAAAAGTTCATATCACGGCTTTGGGTAACAGTGTCGGAACTGAGGCAACAGGTATTAAGGGAGAAGTGATTCAATTCAGCAGCCTTGAAATGCTTAAGGATGCAGATGAAGCTGAAATAAAAGGAAAAATAGTTTTTATTAGTAAAAGAATGTCAGCTTCTAAAGATGGAAAAGATTATGGACCAACCGTAGCAGCAAGAGTCAATGGGGCCAATGTTGCATCAAACAAGGGGGCTGTAGCTTTGATGATCCGTTCTGTGGGAACGGACAATAACAGGACTCCGCATACTGGTGTTTTGCATTATGAAGAAGGCATTCGTAAAATACCTGCCGTTGCTTTATCTAATCCTGATTCTGACTTGTTGATCCGCCAGTTACGACGAAATAAAACCCTGGAAATGGAAATTAACTTAAACGTCCATGAAGGGCCTGAAGTTACTTCCTATAATGTTATTGGCGAAATCACTGGTTCTGAACTGCCTGATGAAATAGTAATTTTAGGCGCTCACCTTGATTCCTGGGATCTGGGGACAGGCGCCATTGATGATGGTGCAGGTGTCGCTATTGTTTCAGCGGCGGCTCATCTAATTGGTAAACTCGAAAAAGCACCAAAAAGAACAATCAGAGTGGTCCTATTTGCCAACGAAGAAACAGGTTTGTGGGGAGGAAAAGCCTATAAAAAAGCGCATATAAAGCAGCTTGGAAAACATTTGGTGGGTGCTGAGTCCGATTTTGGAGCTGGTAGGATCTATCAATTAGACGCAAAAGTTGATGTAGAATCATGGCCTGCTATAGAGAAAATGGCAGCTGTATTATCACCATTGGGGATAGTGTTAGGGGGCAATGAAGGAAGTTCAGGTCCAGACCTTTCACCCTTCGCCAAGGCTGGTTTGCCTGCCTTGAGTTTGAGACAGGATGGTACAGATTATTTTAACTGGCATCACACATCTAATGACACCCTGGATAAAATTTCACCTGATGATCTGGCCCAGAATGTGGCGGCTTATGTTGTAGTAGCCTATTTAAGTGCTCAAATGCAAGGTGATTTTGGTAGTCCTCTTACTAAATAACATCAATAACTGTGTGAAAAAGCCATCGTACAGATGGCTTTTTTGATCCAGATCAATTTATACCCACTCCAATTTTGGTTTAATAGACACAAATACAAACCCAAATGATAATGATTTGCATTTAGATTTGTTGTTGGGTATAGTTGCATTGCTTTCTTCCAACAACTAACTTTAATTATTGAGCTAACAATGAAAAAGACAATTTTAACGAGTGCACTAATTTCTATACTCTTTAGCGGTAGCGCTCAGGCCTCTCAAGAAACCGATGAATTAAGAAAATTAATCGAGCTGCAACAACAGCAATTAGAAATGTTGAAAAAAAGACTTGATGAGCAAGAACAAAAATTAGAAGTCACTGCAGAAGTGGTTGAAAGTCAACCAACATCGATAGCAACTGAGGCTAATTCAGCTACAACAATTGGTGGATATGGTGAAATGCACTATAATCATACTGATACAAAAGATACCATTGACTTTCATCGCTTTGTGCTCTTTTTTGGGCACAAGTTTAATGACAGATTAAGATTTTTCTCAGAATTAGAGTTGGAACATTCCATTTCAGGTGATGGTCAACCGGGAGAGGTTGAGCTTGAGCAGGCTTATATTGAATATGATGTGACCGAAAATCTTAGTGCAAAAGGTGGGCTTTTCTTATTGCCAGTTGGCATTATGAATGAAACTCATGAACCAGCCACTTTTTACGGTGTAGAAAGAAACCCTGTAGAAAAAGACATTATACCGACTACCTGGTGGGAAGGAGGAGCAGGTATCACCTATCGACCAGCAGGTGGTTGGACTATTGATGCGGCCATAACCAGCGGTTTGGATGTTGCTACCTCAGGAAGTAATGCTTATAAAATTAGAAATGGCCGAAGTAAGGTTGGTAAAGCACGGGCGGATAGTTTTGCTTTAACAAGTCGAGTCAAATATACCGCTATTCAAGGGCTTGAGCTGGCAGCCAGCGTACAGTTTCAGGATGACATTACACAGGGTGATGAAGCTGTAGAAGCCACTTTGCTTACTGCCCATGCTATTTATCAAAATGGACCATTTACCTTGAGAGCCTTATATGCTTCCTGGGATTTAGATGGCGCAGGACCTGAAGCTATAGGCCGAGATGAACAAACAGGGTTTTATGTTGAACCTTCAATTAAATTGAGTGATAAATTTGGTTTGTTTGCTCGTTATAATGAATGGGATAATGAAGCTGGTTCAGGTTCAGATCACGAGAAGAAACAAACAACAATTGGTTTAAATTACTGGTTACATGAAAATGTGGTGTTAAAAGCCGACTGGGATGATTTTTCGGGTTCTCTTGATGGCGATGCGTTTAATCTGGGTATAGGTTATCAATTTTGATAGAGGTAATTAACTTTAACTAATGCGTTAAATTCCCGGAATGGTTATATTATCGTTCTGGGAATTTTTGCACTTATGGGTTGGAACTCAGAAAGATGAGATTTTTTGAAAAATGAAACAAACATTGTTGTTTTTTTGTGGATTGTTGATGTGGTCATTGTTGGCTAACAGTCATGCTAGAGGTATTTATCAAAAACCAGAGATATTTCTTGACGAAAGTTTTAATAAACAAGTGCCAAAACCTAAAGTACTATGGCTCACAAAAACAAGGAAAGAAAAAGTTAAGTCCATACTGGGGCACAATTATAGTAGAATGCGTGTTCGTTATTGGCAGGTGGAGAATCAAAGTGCCTGGATTTTAGAAGAAATTGGAAAAGAAGAGCCTATTATTGTGGGGATCTATATTGAGGATAATAAAATTCAGAAACTCACTGTGTTGGAATATCGAGAATCAAGAGGTGATGAAGTCAGGCATGAGTTTTTTACCAGGCAATTTTTTGATGTGAAACTTAAAAACAACTTAAAGTTGGATAAAACCATTGATG
>JBFFIY010000035.1:0-38696 GCA_041556195.1 Enterobacterales bacterium | reverse complement strand
TTGTTCTGCTTTACATTATTCAACACTGAACCAGTTTTGGCACAAAATTTTCCTGATAAAGAACTACTCAACGAATTGCAAAAACGCCTTTATCCTGAACCAAAATGTTTGCTTGATTGTGTCACTCTCAGCCATACTCATTTAAAAATCAAAGAACATTCCCTAACACTGAATTTAAATTACCATAGTGGTACCCGGGTTGCAGGGTTATTGCCAGATTCTCAAGACTGGTTTATTGAATCAGTTATGTTGAATGAAACGCCTGTGAAAGAAATATGGCGCAATAATTCTGGAAATTGGATATCTCTAAAACAGGGATTATCACAGGTTATTATAAAGGCCAGGTTAAAAGATAAATCTAAGATAAACCTTCGATTTCCCGAGAAGCCTAAACAGATCACACATCAGGTAGAAGGTTGGGATGTTACGGGTATTAATAAAAAAAGATTGATGACAAATAGCTTGCAATTAACCAGGAAAATAACCCGGAAAAATAAAGATGCAAATACTAGAAAAGATTTGATCGGGCAAGTCAAGGAGCAATCGATTAAGGGATTATTTCAGGTTGAAAGATATTTTGTTCTTGCGACTCAGTGGTCTCTGGAAACCAGTGTAACCAGAAAAGCACCTCAAACAGGTGCTTTGTCAACGCAGATCCCATTATTGCCTTATGAAAAACCATTAAGCAAAACTGAAAATATCAAAGATAAAATGATGCAAGTTGCCTTTACCACATATAGCACTGTCTTTAACTGGGATTCAAGTATTGAAGGCTTGAATGAATTCAATTTAACGGCCATTGATAATCCGGAGATCAATGAAGTCTGGAAGTTATTGGTTTTTCCTAATTGGAATATAGAAATTTCTGGTGTTCCTGCAGTGATGCCAACAGGTATAAATGAAGACGACTTCTGGATTTACGAGTACTACCCACGCGCAGGTGAACAACTCAACTTTAAAATTATAAGGCCACCTGTAGCAAAGGGATCATCTGTTGCAATTACAAAAATTAATCAACAGTATCAGATTGGAAAACGGAAAATATCCACTGAGTTAAAGATCAACTATCGTGCTACCAGAGCAGAACCGTTGCTGATTAATATTGCTGATAAAAAGTTAAAAAGGCTAATGCATGATGAGCACCAAATTAATTTAGGTGATGTTGAAGGTGTTTTATCCATCCCATTAAAACCAGGGGAACACACTTTATTGTTAACTCTCGGATCTGAGCAGAATGTAAACTTTAAATCGCTTTTTGTCGGTGTTGATATAAATAGAGAGTTTGCCAATCTGGCCACCCGAGTTAATTTGCCCAAGAGTCGCTGGTTAATTGCTGCGAGAGGTCCGGGTTATGGTCCGGCAATTATTTATTGGGGAGAATTAATTTTCTTTATTTTATTAGCTATTGGATTAAGCAAACTGACATTTTCACCATTAACTTATTGGCAGTGGTTATTATTAGGGTTGGGTATGAGTACTTTTTCGTGGCCGGCAATGGCACTGGTTTCTGCCTGGTTATTAGCGAGTAAATGGAGACGTATCAATGCCTCACAAGGAAGTCCATATCAGCCCTTAACCAGTTGGCTTACGCTTCTTTCTACAGTTGCCGCTGTATTGGCATTAGTAACTGCTGTGCCTTATGGTTTACTGCAAACACCTGATATGGGTGTCATAGGCAATGGCTCCTACAAGAACTCTTTGTTGTGGTTTCTGGATCGCGGACAGGGAATACTGGGTGAAGTGTCAATTATTAGTCTGCCAATCTGGATCTACAAAGGACTGATGTTATTCTGGGCAACCTGGTTAAGCTTCTCCCTGATCCGCTGGTTAGGGTGGATTTGGCACGATTTAGCCGGAGCTAAATTTATAAATCGAAGAAAGAAAAGCAATCAAAATAAAGAAAGTTGATGTATGGTTTCCAGGTTCGGTATAGATCAATCAGCTGAGCTCGGTAGGTTGGGGCGAAGCATGAAGCCTATCAAAAAAGGTTTGAAGGTAATGAGATGCTATTATTCATTTCATCATATGTGGTTTTTAAACCGTATTCTATCTCAGTTAAAAATTAGACATAAAATCATTCCAGTCTTCCAATGAAGTCGAGGAGGTTAATTCAGAAACTGGAACATCATTTAAAACAAATGTGGGCGTGGACCAAACCTGTTTTATAGCAGAGTAATGAATGGATTTTTTTGCATCGTAATAAACCTCATCGCTTTCTATTTTTTCCAATAAATCACTTGTTGGTAGATCTATAATTTTCCGGGCGAGGGTTGCTAGTTCAGTCAGGAGTTCATCTTCAGTCTTTGGTTTCCATGCGGCATTATAGAATCGTTCCTGTTGAGCATAAACCAGGTTAATGAAATCAGTGGTTTTTGAATCGTCAATACTATTAATAGCGAACAATGTGCGAGTTAGATCCCAACTTTGACGATGGTGGCTTAGACAGATGGGGTGAAAGTAGACGCTCAATCTGCCCTTCCACTCATTTAAAATAGAGCCACCTATAATATCCCATGACTTCTTTGAGTAGGGGCATTGTAGGTCGAAAAACAAATCCAGTTTTGCAGGATAGCTTTCAGTTCCAAATTTAATGCCGGGGAAAATTTTATACTTAGGGATGATCATAATATTGTTTCTCGAAATTGATTAAGCAACTCTGAATAAAGTGTTTTTATCTGAATGATGAAAAACAGTGTTTTTACCTTTAATTGACAGAAACATAGATTCATTATAGGAGAATGAATTCTCATTATGTATTACAACATTTAATTCATATCTGGTAGTTTTGAATTCTTTGTCTAAAAAGTTATTGGAACAAATGCCATAAGTCTCAGAGCCTACATTAGCTTCCAGATCAAAAGAAGTCGCATCGGGTTCGACTGAGCCACCAGCAAGAACACTTACTCCACGAGGAATGGTAAAGCACTTCATAACTTGTTTTTCTGCAGGATCCCACAGCCAATACCCAAGTTCCTGATGAAAGGGTTTTTCAACATCCGGCTCCCATACCGTGTTTGTATAGCGCAGACCCTGTAATAATTGTTGATGATTGTCTATAAGGCCTATATCTTCGAAAATAATTTGCTCTCGATATACATTGTTATCAATTCCAAGATCTGGAGAAGGTGAGACGTCTTCACCTCTATTTCCTTCCCAGGTTCCTATTAAGTGTTTTAATGGTCCTAAATCAGGATTCATAATAGCCTCCGGTAAGTAATTTTTTAAGATCGAATTATATGGGTAATTGTAGCATGTGAAGCCCTGATATAGAGCAAACATTTTTGAGTTGGTTGATGAAAATTCAAAGTAAATTTCAATTTGTTTGATAAGTAAAAATGCATGTGATTTTATGTTGGTAACACAGCAATAACATCCAGTTCAACTTTTGCATCTTTTGCCATACCTGAAACGGCCACTGCAGCACGAGCGGGATTATGTTCTCCAAAAAAATCTCGATAGACTGTATTAAAGTTTTTTATTTCTGACATATGAGAAAGGTAAACAACAACTTTGACAACATTGTCCAATCCACAACATGAAGCTTCTAAGACGTGTCTGATGTTAGTTAGCGCCTGTTTTGTCTGTTCTTCAACTGAGTCTCCGGCTAATTGTTTTGTTGTTGGATTAGTACCGGTTTGTCCTGAAAGATAAACTGTACCATTAGCGATAATTGCCTGACTTAGTCCAGGAATTACAGGCGCGAGATCGGTAGTGATAATTTTCATAATTCCATTTCCTTCAATAGTTTTGGGATAGATTGTTTGTAGTCGGTAAAGCAGTTGCCCATGAGTGTGACTTTATTATCATTATAAGTTGATATGAGTTCTCCACCTGATTTTGAAAGTTGTTCCCAGGCTTGTTTCGTTTGAGCATATAAATTCTTAATGAGCGGGGTTAAATACTGGTGGATTGATCCTGTCACATAGTCTTCATTTCGGCCATGCCAGGGTGTAAAATAACGAAGTTTTCCCTGTTTTTTTTGATCATCCCAGGTAAAAACACAAAAGCCGTGAATATCTGATAACTGATGTTTTATTAAATAGCTCTCAAGCCAGTTTTCCTTAACAAGGTATTCCTCACTTTGAATTTCTAATAGATAAATACCAGATCTTTGATCGAGAAATAGTAGTCCATCTTCAGTTTTATTGATAAAAGTTGGTAAAATCGCCGGGATATCTAAACATGTGCCGTTAGCAGATAAATAGGAGTTTAGTTGATACTCCATAGACGAAATTTTGAATTCCCCGAGTTTCCAGTGATTTGTTGCTATCCAGGCAAGTGCATAGGCTGCACTTCCACAAAGCTGTATGGGGCCGGCCTGATTTTTCCAACGAACTAATGCACTTTGTTTTGAATTAAAACAAACAAAAGAATGATCCAGTTCATCTTTTATCTGGTATTTAATAAAGCTATTTTGCATTTCAATTTCATTTTTAAAAAAATGAAGTTTTTGAGGACTCCCTGAAGATAATTTACTGTTGAAAGTCTGAACCAGGATTTCAACAACAGGAGCTACCACTAGTCTTTTTTTCCTTTAGTTACTTCCCAAAGAGAGTCTACAAAATATTCCTGTGGATCAGAAAAGTGTTCAATCATTTTGAATCCTGTATGTTCACACAAGTAAGTAATGTCACTTTTTAGAAATTTAAAGGAATACTCCAGATGTATAGGTTCATAAGCTGAAAAATGGAAAGAACGCTCAAGTTCAGAAATATAAACATCTTGAGCCTCGGTAGCAAGCAGGTAACTTTCCATAGCACCTAAGATTGGGTTGTAGATCCCAAAGTGCTGAAACTTATTTTTATCGAAGTTTCCTCCCAGTTCCAAGTTGATTCTGTCAAGAAGATTAAGGTTGAATTTTTTGGTGTAACCGGCTGAGTCGTTATATGCGGCAGTTAAAGTGCCGATGTCTTTTTTTAAGTCGAAGCCAACCAAAATATAGTCAAACTCATTCAAGTTCAGCCAGATTTTTCGAAAAAACCCCTGGTTCTGAACACGACTAAAATTCCCTATATTGGAACCCAGGAACAAAAGGAGTTGTTTATTGGTTGATTTGTTTCTAACAAAACGTAAACCGTCAAAATACTCAGCAACAACGCCATGTATTTTTAAGTTTTCATGAGGTTTGATATTCTCTTCCAGAAGAGTCATTGCCTTTTCAGAAATATCAATAGGGTAGAAGTTAACCTTAATGTTTTTGTCTAAAAAGCCCTGAATAATCAATTGGCTTTTATGGCCATCGCCTGCACCAAGTTCAATAATATCAATCTCTTCTTCTTCAATGATCTGAGGAAGTTTGTGCTTTATATTATTAAGAATTTCATATTCTTTTCTGGTAGGATAATAGTCCTCGTGCTGTGTGATTTTTTGAAATAACTCACTTCCTATATCATCGTAAAAGTATTTAGATGATATAGTCTTTGGTGTTGAACACAGTCCCATCAATACGTCCATAGAAAACTGTTCTTTTTGAGAAGAATCACTTGTTTCATGATCCAGAATTAATTTTGAAATTTCCACTATATATCCTTTGCTAATCTTATACCTGAAAACATCCAACGCTGCTCAGGTAGGTAAAAGTTTCTGTAAGTATGTCGGTAATGATGTTTTGGTGTTGCAACGCAGCCGCCTTTTAACACAAACTGGTTACACATGAATTTTCCATTGTACTCTTCCAGCATTCCTTGAAATGTTCTGTAACCAGGGTAGGATGAGTACTGGCTTTTAGTCCAGAACCATACTTGGTTTACATTCACATCAACCCTGTTTGGATGGAATAGGCTTGAATCGCAAGGCATGTTTTCGTTACAGGTTTTGTTTAAAAAAACTTCTGATTCTTGTTCTGTTGGTAGACGAAACCCCGTCCAGTTTGCAAAAGCATTGGCTTCAAAATAGCTGATATGGGTTACGGGAGCGTTGGGATCAAGTGATTGAAGGCCGTGTAAGGTGAACTCATTCCAATTTTCATGCTCTTTATGCCACTCTTTATGCCACTCTTTATGCCAATAAAGGGGGCATGTAACATGGTTTGCATTAACCCAGTCCCATCCCTGACTTAACCAAAACTGTGATTTTGAATAACCATCATCTTCAATGAACTTTAAGTACTCAGCGTTTGTGACGATATTTTCACGTAGACTAAATGGGTAAATGTAGGTTTTATGGTGAGGACTTTCATTGTCGTAGGAAAATTCAGGACCCTTGTGCCCAACCTGATAAATGCCTTCATTAAAGTCCTTCCAGCTTTCGGCAACAGCGGTAACTTTTGGTAAGGGAGTTTCAGTATAAGTTGGAAGAAGCGGGTTGGCACCAAGGATAAATTTAATATCCATAAGCAACAATTCCTGGTGTTGTTGCTCATGTTGTATTCCTACTTCAAGTAGAAAATCCACATCTGCGTTAGAACCGGAATTTTTTAAGAAATCAACGAGTTTTTCGTCAAGGTATTCTCTCCATTGTAAAATATCAGAGACTGTTGGTCTTGATAAATAGCCACGTTCAGCCTGGATCCAATGTTTACCGGCAGCTTTGTAATAAGAATTAAATAAAACCCTGTATTGTTCATTAAATCGAGTAAATCCCGGCAAAAATTTTACCAGGATTAACTCTTCAAAGAACCAGGTTGTATGTCCCAAATGCCATTTAGGGGGACTCACTTCACTGCAAGGTTGAACACATTGGTCCTCCTTTTCAAGTCGACCGCATATTTCAGTACTGTACTTTCGTATCGAAATAAACATGTCGAGAAGCTCGCTTCTTAACTTTGAAGCGTTTTCTGGTGGAATTTTATTCATATCCGTTTTATCGTTCTCAAGCTTATGACTTTCAATCTTAAGGCCATTAACCTGAGTCAGGTCAATAGAGCATCCGTCATGATTTCAACAATGAAAGGCTTCTTTGAAGCAATTCCCTTTTTAAAGGCGTCATCTAAATCAGATTGTTTTTCTACTCTGATACCATCGCCACCACAAAGCTTAGCATATTCACTAAAGTTCGGATTTTGTAATGATGTTTGCCAGATGTCCCATTCACCATCTCTTTGTTCTTTCGATATTTTACCTAATTCTTTATTGTGAAGCAGTACCAGAGTGATATTCATCTGGTATTTTACAGCTGTAGTGAATTCAGCAAGGTATTGCCCAAAACCACCATCGCCAGCTACCACCACCACTTTTCTTTCACCTCTAACTGCAGCCCAGGCACCCATACCTGCGGGGAATCCAAAACCAATCGAACCCAGATAGCCGGACATGATGACTTCCTGCCCACCTTTACACTCAAAGTAGCGACCGAATGAATAGGTATTATTACCAACATCTACACTCAATACAGCGTTTTCTGGAACATGAGAAGAAAGTTTATCAAATAGAATTGCAGAATTTATACCTTTGTGATTGTCTTCTTTTGACCGTATTTGTTTTTCCTGTCTCCAGGAAGCCCATAATTGTTTAAGTGTTTCACGTTGGTTTTGACATTTGATTTCTTTCGCATTTTCTTTTAGCAATTTTGCAGAGATCCCAACATCACCCCAAATGGCTTCATCTACAGGATGGAATTTACCCAGAGCCATTCGCTCATAATCTACCTGAATAATTGGTCGATGGAAATCAATACCGGTATGCTTGGAAAAGGAAGCTCCAAATACAATTAATAAATCGGCATCTGTCATCAGGGTACTTGCCACCGGCGTACCACTGGCACCCAGAACACTGCCACCTAGTTCATGAGAGTCAGAGATCAACCCCTTTCCTTTGAATGTTGTAATAATTGGGCAATTTAGATGCTCGGCAAGTTCAATAACATCATTAATGGAATCTTTAGCGCCATAGCCCACAATAATAAGAGGTTTTTTGGATGCTGCAATTCTATAACCTGCAAATAGAATAGATTGTTCTGGAGGCGTAATGGTGGTTTCGCTTAATCTACCCTCAGGTCTTCCTGGTCCAACATTGCCTGCTTCCTGAACTTGAATTTCGTCAGGAAAAATAAGAGTTGAAACATTACTTTCTACTACTGCAGTTTTGTAAGCAAGCGAGGCAAGCTCAGCATGAGTGCTATCACTTAACACGGTTTGACAAAACGTTGAAACTGGTGCAAAAGCAGCGGCAGTATCGATTTCTTGAAAAGCACCGGCACCAAGAACCTGAGAATCTACCTGACCAACTAATGCAATAGCAGGGGCGCGATCCATTTTAGCATCCCATAATCCGGTTAATAGATTGGTGGCTCCAGGACCCGCAATAGCAAGACAGGCAGCAGGTACACCTTTTACCTTGGCATAACCTGAACAGGCAAAGGCGGCAGCGGCTTCGTGGCGAATACCGAAATACTTTACGTTACCTTTTTCTTCTTGAATTCTCACGGCTTCTGCAACACCCAGATTTGAATGCCCAACCATGCCAAAAACGGTATCAAGTCCCCATTCTACTAATGTTTCAACCATAACATGGCTTACTGTCCAATTAGTGCGTTTAGGTTTTGGAGCGAGAACTTCAATAACACCATCATTGTCTCTGACTTTTAAAGTTTCAACAGAGTCATCATTACCAACACCCTTACCTGATTTCAAATCAAACTTATAACCATGCCAGGGGCAACGAATTTTCCCTTCACAAACTTCTCCATCACCCAATGGGCCACCTTGATGGGGACATCTGGCATTGACCGCATAATACCCTGTGTCTAATTGAGTTATAGCGATTCTTTTGGTTCCAATTTGAAAAACCTTAACTTTTTCAAGTTCTATTTCATCGGTTTTAGCCACTTCAACCCATTTCTCGGTATTGTCTCCACCTTCTCGGTTTGCGGCAGATATGGTCAGATCTTCATTGTCTTTAAATCCGGCATACCAGTGAGAACCATCACAAAAAGGTTTGTTTTTAGATTGTCCACATCGACAGAGTGCGGCATGTTCGAGGCTGGAGCCTTCACCCATTGTCGTCTCAAGTTCTATGCCGCCACGAAGTTGCAGGGGGCCATTGCGGGAAACCTGTATTTCTGGCCCATCACTATGATAATTTGAATAAACTTTGCCATCAATGGCATATGACAGGGCACCAGATGGACATTTTTTGATGGTTTCAATAATTTTTTCTTTTGATGCGCCGTCAGCATCAGACCATTTTTCATGGCTCCAAACCTCAGGTAGGCCAGAAGTGCAAAAGCCTGCATGAGAGCAAATACCTCTATTATCCAAAATGGTAATATCTTTACCCTTATACTCATCAAGAGCATCGGCCATTCTTTCATCTGATTTTTCATCCGTAAAACCAATGGTATTGTGTCTACCGTCACAAAAAGGTTTATTCTGAGAAGCACCACATCGGCAAAGAATCATCGTCTTTTTCGTTTGAACCGATTCGCCCCTTGAATTTTTGAGTTCTTCTAAATCAGTAACTTTAATGGGACCATTTTTTTCAAAGCTTATTTTTGGAGTTTTAGACTGTTGATCCGACATATGAGATATCCTCTTAATTTAGAAGGTTAATATTATCCTAATGCCTTGTTGGCATTTCATCAATTTGTATGTGTTCTTCGGCACATTCAATTTTTTTCTCTAATGAACGGCTATATAATTTTGCCAATGGAGCAGCCGTTATTCCATGCAGGAAAATACTTAAGAATACGGTTGCGAGAATGATCGAAAACAAGAGTTCAGTAGTCGGGGAATGTATTTCTTCCAACATCAACAAACCAAATAATACTGATGCCAGTCCACGGGGGCCAAACCATCCTAAAAACAGATGACTCTGTGGTTTCAATTTGGTTCCTATCAGACTTAGACTGACTGGGATCATCCTGAAGACGGTTAGACTTAAAATTGCATATAATAAAACCATGCCTATAGAAGCGACACTAAATTCCGGTAAAATTACTGCTCCTAAAATAAGGAAAACACACAGGGTTAATAGTTGCCCTTGTGCTTCTGCAAACTCAATCAGGCAGTCACATAATTCTGCTTTTAAATTTCCCAGGGTAAGGCCCGCGATAAAAGCTGCAATAAAACCATTCCCACCAATCATTTCTGCTAGCCCAAAGGCTAAAAAGCTCAAAGCAAGTACACTGAGATCCTGGAAAGTGTGATTCATCCAATTCGTTTTTGCGGCTAAAGAAATAATATAGCCTCCACTGAGGCTGACAAAAATACCTGTTAATGGGCCTAAAATAACCTGCTTGCCTGCAAAAAAGGCCCAATGAGAAACATCTGCTTCTGCATGAGCATCGCCACTGTGTCCTAGTGACGCTTGTACCAGGGCAAGAAAGACTAAAATGACAGGAAGGGCTAGTCCATCATTAACACCGCTTTCTACATTGAGTGTTTGTCTAATTCTAACCGGGACGATTTTACTTGATACAACAACCTGTCCTAAAGCTGCATCTGTTGGAGCAAGAATAGCGGCTAATAAGAGGGCCAACCAAATGTTCTCAAATTCAAACATCCATTGTGCGAAAAAACCGCCAACAATAATAGTGACAGGCATGCCTATTAATAACAACCTTAAAGGCAGGTTTTGTTGTTTCATGAGAAGCTTTAATTTAATTCTGGATGCGTCTGTAAAAAGAACCAGGATCAACGTAACTTCCAAAAAACCATGGATAAACCCGTGAGAAAGATCTATCTTTGCCATGCCAAAATAATGACCTAGCAGTCCAATGATTACAAAAACCATTGGAGCGGTGACAGAAAAATTTTCTGCTCTTTTTGAGATTAAACCAAAAGTTAATACTGATAAGGATATTACAATTAATCCAAGTTCCAGATTCATAATATATAGCGCCTTTTAACGATATTCAGGATTAGCAAAATCAAATCTACAACCTGCATCCCAATCGGAACGTTGGTTACCATGAGCTGGTATGCCACCATTGTCCTTTAGCATTCTCGCCATGTGCATTAGATTCCAGGTCATGAAAGTAGTATTTCTGTTAGTGAAATCATTTTCAGGACCACCTGAATTCGGATCTAAATAAGATGGACCTGGTCCTGCTTCGCCAAGCCAGGCTGCGTCAGCTTGAGGTGGGATAACATAACCTAAATGTTGTAAGGAATAGAGTATATTCATTGAGCAATGTTTGGCGCCATCTTCATTACCTGTTACCAGGCAGCCTCCAACTTTTCCATAGTCAGCATATTGTCCATTTTCATTTAGAAGATGTGAATTAGCATAAAGTCTTTCGATCAGCTGGGTACAAACAGAAGTTTTTTCACCAAGCCAGATTGCAGTGCCTATAACTAAGATATCAGCGGCTTTTACCAGATCATATATTTTAGGCCAGTCGTCTTTATCCCATCCATGTTCGGTCATATCTCCCCATACACCAGTGGCAATATCATGATCAATTAGTCTTATTTCATCAACATGGATGTTATTTTTTTCCAAAATAGTCTTAGATATCTTCCAAAGCCCTTCGGTGTGCGACATTTCTGGTGATCTTTTTAAGGTAGTATTAATGAAAACTGCCTTTAAATCTGAAAAGTCCCATTGACTGCTTGAGCACATCTTTTCTTGTTTTTCATTCAACTTCATTTTTAATCTCCGGTTTTGAAATTTCGTTTAAATTATAGTTTAGGTTTTATGACTTTATTAATTAGTTTTCTTTTGCACTTATGCAACTGAAACAACAGTATTCTTACTTAAGGATATTAAAAAATAACCATTTTTCATGTAAGTTGTTCATCTATTTGATTTTCCTAAACATCAACGGTTACCTCTCACAATGTACCTTTTTGGCATTTAGAAATAGTTTGAATACCTGCTACATCTATATTGTATTGAGCGAAAACTGCCAATAATGCAGATAGGTTTTGTGCTGAATTTTCTACTTCGATTCTAAAAACCTCAGGGATTTTCATATCTGTATCCTTTGTTGTCGGAAAGCTATTAAAAAAAATTCGTAACTATTCAGCTTACCCCTAAAATGAGCCATCTCATCGTTCAAAAATGGTCAAATAATCGAGTATACTCACATTTTCTGCCTCGATCTGACTCATTTTAGAGGCAACCTGAACAGTTACGGGTACATGTAACAACTCGCTGAGTCGTTACAAAAATTCCTTAAAATCGACTAATCGGCCGCAAGCGACCGAGTTTACCGTCGATTTTATTGACCTTCGGCCAACCGGAATTTCCCAAAGCGATAGTTTGACTCAGGGGCAAGCCCCATGAGATTTTTTTATTTAAATTAATTATTACCTTATATTCTAAAAAATAATACGTGTCGTATTATGAAAAAAACTCGATATTTTTTATGGAAATACCTGTTATTAATGTTTGCATTTATTTCAAGGTTGGTGTTTTTCTGAATTTACAATCAATCTAAAGTCTTTTTAAAAGGTTAAATATTTCATCGTTTCTCTCTTTCAGTTCTTCAAGGGAACGAATTGTTCTTTGTGAAAATGAATCAATATTTTCTCCTGGTTGTTTTATGGTGAGATGGTTAGATGTCTCAAGAATTGTTACTTGATCTGTAGTTTCAATTTTGGGTAAAGTCTTTACTATTTTTTCTTCATCATTTTCAACAAAAAATTCCATTAGTATACCTTTTTGGTTGTTTGACTCAGCTTTAGCGACACTCGCCCGGATGCCAGCAATATTAATGCCTTGTTGTGTCAATTCTGCAATTAATTTTGGTAAGTTTTGAGATAGGTTTGTTACTACACTACGAATTATTCTGAGTGTTTTCATATTTGTATCCTTTGCACTTATTACATCAATCAGGTTTCTAAAAAATAAAGTGATTTTCCCATTACCTACTCCAGGAACATATGATTATTAAGTGCAGGTATATTCAAATTCACATATTTATATAATATATATACATAATGCCAGAGAATCAATATATCTAATGTATTATTTTTTGTTTATTGATATTGTTAATAGTGCTTATTGATGGTGGCGATATACGGTAATAATATTATAGATTTAAGGGAGAATTTCAGGTTAAATGGGAAGATCTTGAGAAAATATAACAAGTACAATCTCATGGTCAGTTTCATTTAGGATAGGAGGTTGTAATTTTTATTTTTTGTGTAGTCGAACTATCATGGAGTATAGATTGGGTCAATTGATGTTCTAACTGACTTACTTGTATGGGTATTCATTTCTTATTGAAGTTCCTACAAATTGGTGAGGTAGCCACGTATTACTACTTAATACAACCTGAATTCTATTTAAGAAATAGTTCAAGTGCGAGTTCTGGTTTTAGATTTCTTAAAGCAGGAATAGGTTTGTTCCATAGATTTGAAACAAAATTGGTGTAGAAATGTCTTTAGGTTGAATTATACCAAGCTTGTAGACATTATTTCATTTAATTATTTCATTTAATTATTTCATTTAATTATTTCATTTAATAATGGCGTCACACTGTAAAGGAAATATAATGAACCTTGCGAAAATCGATCTTAATTTATTAAAAGTTTTTGAGCAATTATACATTGAAAGAAATGTAACCAGCGCGGCGCAAAACCTTGGAATGGCTCAATCTTCCCTTAGTAGTGCATTAAAGCGTTTACGTGAACTATTGGGTGATGAGCTATTCGTTCGCTCACCTATCGGGATGCAACCTACCCAAAGGGCAATGGAAATTGAGGCTTCAATTTCAGACTGTTTAAATGGTGCAAGACGCGCTATAAGTTCACCAAAAAAATTCATACCGGCAGAAAGTGAGAGGATTTTTGTTATTGGAGGAAGTGATTTTAGTGCTTTTACTATTCTACCTAATCTCATTCAATTTTTGAACAAAAATGCTCCTCATGTTCGACTTCAATTACGACCTTTTTTGCCTCAGGAAATGATAAGTCAAATTGACAGTGGAGTGGTGGATTTTGCCATTAGTTCTGGAAAAAATTTTCCAAAAAGGATTAACCGGAAAATTCTTTTTGAAGAGGATATGGTGGTATTGGCCAGAGAAGATCATCCAGTTTTAAAGGATAAATCAGAAATAACACTTGAAGAGTATACTCAATGTCAACATGTATTTGTTACATCAAAAGGGGAGGGAGAATTAATTATTGACAGGGAGTTAAAAAAGAGAACACTTAGTCGTGATATTTATATAAAAGTTCAAAACTTCTTAATTGTACCTTATATAATTGAAAATTCGGATTTAATCTCAACCTTATCTGAAAGAGTTGCTTACCAATGCTCTCAAAGAGCAAAAATCAAAATTTTACCATTCCCTATCGAACTTGAAAAAAATGATTTCAATATAATTTGGGGAAAAACTGCCAATTCTGATTTGGAGATCATGTGGCTTGTTGAAGAAATATTGAATTTCTTCAAAGATGGTGACAAGCCACATGCATGATGATTAGTTAGACTGAGTGATCCGAGTTAGCAAAGAAATATCGGCAACCCGTAAAAATAAATCTCTTAAACGTTGTAATAAAGCTAAACGATTATTTCTAATGGCTTCATCTTCGACCATAACCATCACCTCATCAAAAAAGGTATCTAAAGTGTCGCGAATTGTTGCCAGCTGAGTCATGACAGTCTGGTAATCGCCGGCTTCAAAGGATGGTTGAGTTTTTCCTTCCAGATTTACAATTGCTTGATACAGATTTTTTTCTGCCTGTTCCTGTAAGTTGTCTTGCAAAAAGCTGAGAGCTTGTCCATCGGTTGTTTGTTTAGCCAGAATATTAGCTACTCGTTTATTGGCAGCAGCTAAGGCTTCTGCTTCAGGCAAACCGCTAAAATGCGCCACGGCTTTAACTCTTCTGTCAAAATCAATTACCACTTCAGGTTTTCTTGCCATAACAGCATGGATCACATTGGCTTCAATATTTTGTTCCTGATACCAGGCATTAAATCTCTGGTAGAGAAAGTCTGATAACTGGCTTGAAGCTTTTTCGTTAGTCAGGATCTCGGATGAATAAGATTCTAGTGCCCACTGTATAAGTTGTGGCAGGTTCAGGTTAACGGGTTTTGCCATTAGTAGTCTCAAAACACCCAATGCTGCACGTCTAAGTGCAAAGGGATCTTTAGCACCTTTGGGTGGCTGTCCAATACCAAATAATCCTGCCAGAGAATCGAGCCTTTCAGCCAAAGCTAATACCAGACCTTCTGCGCTTTCAGGTAAGTTATCACCAGAGAAACGTGGCATATATTGTTCATCTAATGCATTTGCTACTTGTTCGGATTCACCATCATATTGGGCATAGTAGCGCCCCATAATGCCTTGCAGGCCTGGAAATTCGCCTACCATTTCTGTCATTAGATCGCATTTGGCCAGCTCTGCCGCTCTTTTAGAGAGTGCCACATCCGCGTTAAATGCTGGTGCTAATTTAACCGCAAGAGCAGCGACTCGTTGAGATTTATCCCATAAGGTGCCGAGTTTATGTTGAAACAGTACGGTTTTTAAACTTTCTGTGCGATCAGCTAAAGTACGTTTGTGATCGGTATCAAAAAAGAATTTGGCATCGGCTAAACGCGGGCGAATGACCTTTTCATTACCGGAAACAACGCTTTTTGGATTGCTGCTTTCCAGATTACTGATGGTAATAAAGTGATGACTCAGGTTGCCTTCTTTATCTCGAACTGGAAAATATTTTTGATGTTCTTGCATGGATGATATTAATGCTTCTTCAGGTACTTGCAAAAATTCTGCATCAAATGAGCCAATAATGGCTTGGGGCCACTCAACTAAACCTGTGACTTCATTGAGTAAGGATGGATCAATGATGGCGCTTCCAACGGTTGAGGCAATATTATTAGCCGTTGTTAATATTTTAGCTTTTCTCTCTTCAAAGTCAGCTATTACCCTGCCCTGTTGTGCTAACTGAGATTGATAGGTGGCAGCTGAATCAATGACGAAGGCTTCTGGAGCGTGGAAACGATGTCCATGGGTTAAATTGTTACTTTTCTGCCCAAACAGGCACATGGGCACAATTTCTTCACCCAACAATGATAAGATCCATTTAACTGGGCGAACAAATTCTTCGCGGTAATTTCCCCAACGCATCATCTTGGGAATGGGTAATCCCTTTAAAGCACCAGAGACAATGTCTGGTAATAATTCGCTGGCAGGTTGACCTTGCTGTTTAATGCATATGCCCAGCCTTAATCCTTTATCGGTTTCCAGTTGTTGTAACTGTGAAACTTCTACACCACAAGAACGGGCGAAACCTATTGCCGCAGGTTTGGCATTGCCTTCATCATCAAAAGCAGCACTGACTGCCGGGCCCAGTTTTTGTTCTTCACTAGCTGGCTGTTGTGTGATCAAACCTTCTAAAATAACGGTTAAACGTCTGGGTGTGGCTAACCAGCGTGAAGCGGTAAAGGTTAATCGAGCTTCCTTTGTAGCTGCGACCATATTGTTATGAAAGGCTGTTGCTAATTTAGATAAGGCTTTTGGTGGCAGTTCTTCTGTTCCTATTTCAATTAGGAAATCAGCAGAATCGTTTCTTACCTGACCCAAGGGAATATTTAATGGACTCATGCGCCTTCTCCATCAATGGTGTTTTTATTGTTACAGATGGGCTTTTTACAAATGGGGAAGTCCAGAGATTCACGTTTGGCATAATAGGCTTCGGCTACGGCACGAGACATGGTTCTAACTCTTAAAATATAGCGTTGTCTTTCAGTTACTGAAATGGCATGACGTGCATCGAGTAAATTAAAGGCATGGGAAGCTTTTAATACCATTTCATAGGCAGGTAAAGGTAATTGTTGTTCGATGAGTTTGCCATGTTCAATTTCATAGCTGTCAAAGTCAGCAAACAATTTTTCTACATTGGCATGTTCAAAATTAAAGGTCGACATCTCTACTTCATTTTGATGATAGACATCACCGTAGGTCACTCTCCCAAAAGGGCCATCACTCCATACCAGGTCAAAAATACTATCGACACCCTGTAAATACATGGCGATGCGTTCAAGTCCGTAGGTGATTTCCCCTGTCACTGGAGAACATTCCAAACCACCGACTTGTTGGAAATAGGTAAACTGGGTGACTTCCATACCATTTAACCAGACTTCCCAACCTAAACCCCAGGCTCCAAGGGTAGGAGATTCCCAGTTATCTTCGACAAAACGAATGTCATGTTCTAATAAATCCAGTCCCAGATGGCGTAAAGAGTCGAGATATAGATCTTGAATATTATCAGGGGAAGGTTTCAATACTACTTGAAATTGGTAGTAATGTTGTAGGCGATTTGGATTTTCACCATAACGACCATCAGTTGGACGCCGACAGGGCTGTACAAAGGCTGCATTCCATGGCTCCGGGCCAATGGCTCTTAAAAAAGTAGCAGGGTGAAATGTACCTGCACCCACTTCCAGATCAAGTGGTTGTACTATCACACAACCTTGATCAGCCCAGTATTCTTGTAATGCTAATATAAGACCCTGAAAAGTAGTGGTATCGGGGGTATTTAAACTCAATGTAATATCCTGCCTAACGGTTTATTTCACGGTTAATTTTCCGTGATTATTATGATGGAACGATTAAAGTCGCGTATTATAGCGGAATTAATAAGCAAATATCGTAACTATCCAGCTTACCTTTAAAATGAGCCAGTTCTGCGTTCAAAAATGATTACCTACATGGATGTAGGGTATGCTGGAAATGCAGGAACCCTTTCCAGTCAGATAATCGAGTATAATCACATTTTTTGCCTTGATCTGACTCATTTTAAAGGCAACCTGAACAGCTACAGGGTTATTTGGTAATGGATGAATAGTTACCACATATCATCCATTACCATCCGTCTGGTGATTTAGTCAAAATAAAAAATGGGAAAATTCACAATGAAAGAGCAACCGCTACGCTGTCAATGGCTATCTGATGACCCAATATATATCAATTATCATGACACCGAATGGGGGAGAGCAATTTATGATAGCAAAGATCTTTTTGCCAAGCTGATCCTTGATGGTGCACAGGCGGGACTAAGCTGGCTGACTATTCTTAAAAGGCGAGAAGGTTATTATCAGGTGTTTGATAACCTGGATCCTGAAATTATCGCTTTATATGATGATAACAAATTGGAAGAAATCAGACAGGATACTCGAATCATCCGTAATCGTGCCAAGATTGCTGCCACAAGAGGAAATGCTCAAGCTTATCTTGAACTAGAAAAACAGGGGCAGGATTTTTCAGAGTTTTTATGGCAATTTGTCGATGGAAAACCCATTCAAAATAAATGGCCAACTTTAGCTGATGTACCTGTTAACACCCCTGAGTCGGATGCCATGTCAAAAGCTTTAAAAAAGGCTGGATTTAAATTTGTAGGTAGCACAATTTGTTATGCGTTTATGCAAGCTGTGGGTATGGTGAATGATCATACATTGGATTGTTTTTGTTATGAAGAGTGTTGTTAAGAAATAAGTGGAAAGTTAAAGAAATTAATTTTTCAGCCAATTATGAATCATTTGGTAGACTTCTGGCTGATGCAGAAGATCCATGTGATTCATATTTTTTACAACCTGTTTATGAGCATCTGGAATGGCCAGGTTGAATTCTTCTTTTTTGTGTTCTCCCAAGGCACTCTTTACAGGAACAAGACCATCTCCAATGATTTTATCAATGACTCTATTTTTGATTGTGCCTGCCTCATCCGATTTGGTTGCGGCAATGGCGTAACATTGAACATCTTCTGGAACAGGTATGGAGGTTCGCTTGTCTTCCGATCTTTTGAATCGATCTCGCCCCTGCCAATCTTCATCGACCACATTGCCATGGCGTAAATCGCTAATACCGCAACTTCGAATTTTCCCCAAACGAGAAAATGGGGCGCTGTAAGCACTTACTTCTAATAGAGTATCAATCCAGTTGCCACCTTTTTCTAACGGTGCGCCATGGTGAGGAGTACCAAGATATACCATTTTCCTTAGATTTTTTAGCCACTTATGCTGAGATTCCTCTGCGTAGTGACCAGCACTTCTGCTCACCAGCCCCCCCATACTATGAGCGACAATATAAAGCTCAAGCTTTGGAAATTGTTGGGTTGTAGCTTCAATTAGATCGGCAAAGCTTCTACCATTTTCAGAGATGTGAAGCCCTGTATTGTAATGTAGATAAATAGGCTCGAGCTCCAAATCTTTGGCTAGTTCTGTCCCATGATCATGACCATTTTTTTCCCATTGTAGATCGTTCATACATAAGCCATGAACTAAAATGAGAAGTTTGCCATTGGATTTATCTATCAGATCTGCCAGTACTTTTGGCTCTAGAGACTTTCCATTGCGGCGAAACCGCATAGAAATAGCTAATGGATTATTTCTGGCAACAAGGTGATGGCCCAATACACCATTAATCACAGAAATCACCGCTTCTCTATTGCGTGAGGGATCTTTATTACCTGGCAAAACACTTATTTTTTTTAGAGGTAGATCAATTCCTTTTCCGACCATTTCAGTGACAGAACGAATGCTTCGATAAACTAAACCCGCAATGCCTTTTTTTCTTATAGGCGTAGTAGTGTCAGATCCTGTTTTGCCTCTATTAAAGGTGCTCCGGGTTATTGTGTGATGTACGGACTCTACAATATCTGTAATGTTGATGATGGCTTCAACAGTGAGACGCCCCGCACCACGCAGATCTTCAGCTAAATTTTCAGGGGTATTCGTCATTAGTTTTGCTTATCCTAAATTCTCAAACGGACAGCTCAATATAACACTAAACAGTATCCATAGGAGATTATGTTGAGAATTAAGGGTATATACCCATAATCAATCTCAATAATGCCAAAATCATGCACTTGAATTCGGTTGGTGAGAATAAAAATCAGAGTAAAAGAACTCGTTTTATATATGGATTGAAGCCAGACAGTTAATCATGTTTATCTTCAAAAAGAAACTTTACTGTATCAATCTCAGGTGTACAAGATCAGTGCGGCCTTGATACAATGGCAACTTCCAGAATGCGTTATTCACCTTTTTATTTACTCCGAGTTTTATGAAATCTGAGTTTTCACTAACAAATCAATTGTTGATAGCCATGCCATCTTTGAAGGATATCAATTTTAACCAGTCTGTTACTTTGATCTGCGATCATAATGAGACTGGTGCCATGGGCATTATTATTAATCATCCTCTAGAACTCAAATTATCTGAATTATTGGCTCAATTTGAGATTGTTCCCGGTAAAAAATTTATTGAGCGACAGGTCTTTTCAGGTGGACCTGTGCAAACTCACATGGGGTTAGTAATGCACACAATTCAAGAATCTTCAAAACAACTGGAACCATCACATGAAGAATGGGAGTCCAGTTTTAAAATCAATGAGAATGTGGCGTTAACCAGTTCTAAAGATATTCTTCAAGCCTTGAGTGAAGGAAAGGGACCTGAAGATGCGAGTTTGATTTTAGGCTATGCGGGTTGGGGGCCAGGACAACTTGAACAGGAATTAATGGATAATAGCTGGATAACTGCGCCAGCGACAAATGAGCTTATTTTTGATGTCCCGACGGATCAGTTATGGCGGAAAGCTGCACAATCTATAGGGGTTGATTTGAGTAAAATGTCTATCCAAATAGGGCATGCCTGAATTGAATTCATCTGACTTAAATGTGCAACGATTCATAGCCTTTGATTTTGGCACTAAAAAGATAGGTGTTGCTACGGGGCAGTCACTTACATCTACGGCACAACCACTTGAACCCATACCTGCCGTTAATAATAAGCCCAACTGGACAGCCATTGAAAAAATACTTAAAGAGTGGAAACCGGATGCTCTGGTAGTAGGCCTGCCTTTGAATATGGATGGAACAGAGCAGGAAATTACCCAATTAGCCCGAAAATTTTCTCGTCAACTTAATGGACGATTTGGATTAACGGTGTTCGAACAAGATGAAAGACTCAGCAGTGCAGGTGCACGCTCTGAAATCTTTGAGCGAGAGGGGTATCGAGGGCTAAATGCGCGTTCTGTCGATAGCATAGCAGCCTGTTTAATTCTCGAAGGCTGGTTTGAGAGTAATGTTTAACTCAAACCATGTCTAATTCAGATCATGCCTGACTCAAACAAAAATCAGTTGCTAAAGGAAGTTGTAAAGATAGGATTACAATTTCAAACTTCAGAACAGCTGCAACAGGGCTGGCAACAGTGGCTGGTTAATTTTTCTGATGTTGATAACTTGTTGGTGAGTCCCAGAGATAAACTGGTCTATGGAAATCATCAATTATATATTCTATGGCAAAACCAGGATGGAAGTCTTCTAACACTTGCCAGCCCCCAATTGTTACTGCAAAGCCAGAAAGAGCATTTTTGGAGTGAATTTAATCTTCACAGGTGTATGCCTGATAGCTCCAATCAGCAGAAGATAATATTTTCTGAACAAAGTGATACTAATTTGGAAGATACAGAACTATTAAAGTCAAAATTGATGGTTTGTAGAAACTTTGGAATATTTGCAGCAATTCATCAAATTCAGATCTGGCGCCAGCAACAACGAAATATTGCTCCCATTGTGCTGCTTTCTGAAGCCTTGCCTGGTTGGCCTATGCCGTTGCAGCCGTCAAGATTGTTATCATCGAATTTGCCTACTGCCGCCATTGGCAGTCTATTGTTACTCGATGACTGGAAGATTCTGGCCCGGTTTAGCACCACAGATCTCCATCCAGGTTGTTATCAGGGAGAATTGGAGGAGATGGTAGAATATTTCTTGAAAAGAAAACCTGCCAATGACTGGGATATGAGCCATTGGCAATAACAATAACAATAACTAAAACGGATAGTTTTATTTAAAATCCGTCCCTGTCATCTTCTAATGACATACTTAATGTATTTTCTTCATCGCCAGAGTCATCATCATCAGCTTTGTCCAATTTTATCATTAGACGTAAATCATTGGCTGAATCAGCATGATGAATAGCGGCTTCATAGGTAATATCACCATTTTTGAATAATTTGAATAATGCCTGATCAAAGGTCTGCATGCCGCTCTCGCCTGATTTTGTCATTAGATCTTTCATCATTTGAATTTCTCCTTTTTTCACATAATCTGCAATTAAAGGCGTATTGATCAAAATCTCAATAGCTGGACGACGACCTTTTTTATCAGGTGTTGGCAATAACTGTTGAGCAACAATGGCTTTCAGGTTAAGTGATAAGTCGAGCAATAATTGATTATGTCTATCGGCGGGAAAAAAGTTAATAATGCGATCAAGTGCCTGATTTGAATTATTAGCATGTAGGGTGCATAAACACAGGTGACCGGTTTCGGCAAAAGCCACGGCGTATTCCATGGTTTCACGACTTCGTACTTCGCCAATCATAATGACATCTGGCGCTTGTCGTAAGGTGTTTTTTAAGGCAACTTCAAAATTTTCGGTATCGATACCAACTTCTCGTTGGGTAACAATGCATTTTGCATGTTGATGAATAAATTCAATGGGATCTTCGATGCTGATGATATGACCTGTTGAATTTCTATTTCTATGTCCAATCATGGCTGCGAGAGAGGTAGATTTACCTGAACCTGTCGCACCTACAAAAATAATCAATCCCCGTTTGCTCATTGCCAGGTCTTTAAGGGAATCAGGTAGATGTAGTTCCTCAAATCCTGGAATATTGGTTTCAATTCTCCTTAAAACCATGCCAATCTGGTTACGTTGTTGAAATGAACTAACCCTGAATCGACCTATTCCAGAAGCACTAATAGCGAAGTTAGCTTCATGACTTCGAGCAAAATCACGTCTTTGTTCTTCATTCATGATGCTAAGCACCACTTCACGGGCTTTTTCGGGAGATAAAGCTCTTTGACCTACGGGTAAAACACGACCATTGATTTTCAGGCTGGGAGGAACTCCCGCCGTAATAAACAAGTCAGAAGCCCGCTTGTTGACCATCAATTTAAGTAAGCCTTCAAAATCCATAGGGGATGCCCTTTACTTTTATAAATTAAATAGTTTAAAAAACACTTTGATCTTTGGCTCGCTCTTTGGCGGCCTGTCTTGAAACATAACCTTTAGCTACCAGATCTTTTAGACACTGATCAAGTGTTTGCATACCAATACCTGCACCTGTTTGAATAGCAGAATACATCTGGGCTACTTTAGCCTCACGAATCAAGTTTCTGATGGCAGGGGTTCCCATCATAATCTCGTGGGCCGCTATTCGTCCACCGCCAGTTTTCTTTAACAGAGTTTGAGCGATAACGGCTTCAAGTGATTCAGATAACATGGATCTAACCATATCTTTTTCTGCTGCGGGAAATACATCAATAATTCGGTCAATGGTTTTTGCTGCAGATGTGGTGTGCAGAGTTCCAAATACCATATGCCCTGTTTCTGCTGCAGTAAGTGCTAAACGGATAGTTTCCAAATCACGTAATTCTCCAACGAGTATGATATCAGGATCTTCACGAAGAGCAGATCGTAATGCCTCGTTAAAACCCAGGGTATCTCTATGTACCTCTCTTTGGTTCACTAAACATTTCTTACTTTCATGAACAAATTCAATAGGATCTTCAATGGTAAGAATATGCTCGTTTTTATTGTCATTGATATGATCAATCATGGCTGCCAGGGTAGTACTTTTGCCCGAACCGGTCGGACCAGTGACTAATACCAGACCCCTGGGTTTCATGCAGAGCTCTTTAAATACCTTTGGAGCAGCAAGTTCTTCCAGGGTTAGCACTTGAGAAGGAATGGTTCTAAAAACCGCTGCAGCCCCACGATTTTGATTAAACGCGTTTACACGAAATCTGGCCACGCCCGGTAATTCGAAGGAAAAATCTGTTTCCAGAAACTCTTCGTAATCCTTGCGTTGTTTATCATTCATGATGTCGTAAACCAGACCATGTACGATTTTGTGGTCTAATTCAGGTAAATTGATGCGCCTTACGTCACCATCTACACGGATCATGGGTGGTAGTCCCGAAGATATATGTAAATCTGAGGCATTATTTTTTACGCTAAACGAGAGTAGTTCGGTGATATCCATTTAAGTTTCCACCTATGGCTGTTTTTAACTGTCTCAAATTAAGAGACAGTGAATGGTTAATCTAGTATCCTAAATCAGGTTGTTGAAAACAGTAACTTGCTTTCAACTCAAAAATCTAAGAACATCCCTGGCAAGGGACAATCCTACTACCTACCTTATTAAAGATAAACCATAATTATGAGCATCGCATCCCGTTCTCGCATTATTTTTGATCATATTGAAGATCTTGACCCAAAAAAGGCAATTAAGGTGTTGGCTGTGAGTAAAATTCAGCCAATTGAAGCGATAATTGAGGCCTATCATTTGGGATATCGACATTTTGCAGAAAGTTATATTCAGGAGGCAGTTCAAAAAATTACACAATTATCTCATTTAGATGATATATGCTGGCATTTTATTGGACCGATCCAATCAAATAAAACTCGTCAGATTGCAGCTCACTTCGACTGGGTGCAAAGTGTTGACAGGGTTAAAATATTACAAAGATTGTGTGAACAACGTAAACAAACACAGCCCCCACTAAATGTACTTATACAGGTGAATATTTCTGAAGAAGGTTCTAAATCGGGGGTATTAGTTAAAGATCTGGGTGAATTAGCTGAATTTGCTATGAGCTTACCCCGATTAAAGCTCCGAGGGTTGATGTGTATTCCCCAAAAACAGGTTAAGGATCTGCAACCAGCATTTGCAAAAATGTTTGAACTGTACCGGTATTTTCAAAAAACATATCCAGAATGGGATACACTGTCTATGGGAATGAGTTCAGATTATCTTGAAGCCATCAAACAGGGATCCAATATGATTAGGATAGGGACAAACCTGTTTGGTTCTCGAATAAAAAAAACTTAACCTGAAAAGCTTAATCTAAAAAAACAATTGAGAGAAAAATTCATGCAACCAACTATCGGAGTGATTGGGGCTGGTAATATGGCCACTAGTGTGGTTCTGGGCTTATTGAAAAAAGGTTGGTCAGTACAAGATCTAATGGTTTCCTGTCGGCTCCCTGAAAAACATATTGAGCTCTCTCAACAAGGGGTTCAATTAATTACAGACAATCTTTTATTAGCGCAACAGTCTGATGTTATTATTTTAGCGACGAAACCACAACAAGCACCGGATGCACTAAAAGGACTACAAACCGCTCTTGAAGGTAAATGTCTGATTTCAGTGGCAGCGGGATTATCAACTCAGGTTTTAGTGCAATTAACAGGCAATCCTCAATTCACAGAAGACTCTCAATTCGCAGACAAAAAGTGCAGCATTATTCGAACCATGCCCAATACTCCAGCTCTTATAGGACAAGGCATAACTGGATTGTTTGCAACAGAGGCGGTAAAAAAGGACTTCGGTAATATTTGTGAACAAATTTTTGACAGCGTAGGACAGTGGGTTTGGATTGAAGACGAGACTTTGATGGATGTGGTAACAGCTACTTCTGGCAGTGGTCCAGCCTATGTTTTTTTATTGGCAGAAAGCATGATGAATGCTTCTATAAAATTAGGTATGTCAGAAGATAACGCCCACAAATTGGTAGTACAAACCCTCTATGGTGCAGCTTGCTTATTGAAAAACTCAGGAAAGCCCCCCATTAAACTTCGTGAGGCTGTCACTTCTAAGGCGGGTACAACTGAAGCTGCGTTACAAAGTTTTGCAAAAAATAACTTTAACGACATCGTGGAACAGGCTCTAATAGCAGCAAGAGATAGAGGAATAGATCTTGCCTCTGAGCTTTGAACATATTTAACCTATTGGGAAAGAGTAAATGAGCATTTTGTTTGAACTTATCGATCTACTTATTAGTATTATTAGCTGGATATTGCTTACGCGCTTTTGGTTGCAGTGGGCAAAGGCTGATTTTTTTAACCCAATCTCGCAAAGTATCGTCAAAATAACTAATCCAATACTAAACCCCATCAGAAAGTTGCTCCCATCCAATAAACGTTTTGATTTTGCCAGTTTAATACTTTTATTGCTTATGCCAGCAGTAGGATTTGGTTTGAATATTGTCATTTCCGGGCATGATGTTCCTCCCTTTACCTTCTTTATCGTCGCATCACTGTTCAAAACGATCTATCTTGCTCTCTCAATGCTTTTTTTCATACTTATCATAAGAGCTATCGCCAGTTGGATAGCGCCAGGTGGATACAATCCTGCGCTTAATCTATTAACGCAATTAACCGAGCCTTTTTTGATTCCTATTCGCCGACTAATTCCGCCCTCGGCCGGGATAGATTGGTCACCCATGGTGTTGATGTTGATAGTGTGGTTGTTACAAAGTATGGTGTCAAAACTTTAGGTTTAATCAAAAAGGTAACTATTCAGCGAGTTGCCAAATGCACCCGTAGCTGAATAGTTACAAAAAATACAGATTTATTCGCCACTTATCTGAGAATGCCTTCAGTTTAGCCTGTATCTTGAGATGGAACGGGTACATACGGTCGTTTTTAACCTTTTCTGCTATAATGTTTGTTCAGGAGTTTTTTTCGGTCAACTTATGCAAGATCAAGGTCTAAACCATCCCGTTGAACAGTTTGAAGGTTGGCGTACAAATTTAGCCAAATCCCTCAAACAACTACGTTTATGGTTGCGTCGAAATGAAATGTTCAGCCCGGATGCCGATATCCGGATCCATCAGGTATTAGAGGCTCTGGAAGATGATTATCTCACTATTGCATTTGCGGGGGAATTTTCTCGCGGCAAAACAGAACTTATTAATGCACTTTTTTTCTCCGAATTCGGCCAGAGAATTTTACCTTCAGAAGCCGGTCGAACCACCATGTGTCCAACGGAATTATTTTTTGACCGGGCCAGCAAAGAAACCTATTTAAAATTATTACCTATTGAAACGCGCAAACAAAATGTTTCATTAGACACTCTAAAAAACAACCACCGCATCTGGCATGAAATTCCATTAGCCACAAACTCGGCTGGAGAAATGGCTCATGCCTTTGGAGTAATTACAGAAACTATCTGGGTGTCTGAAGTAGACGCCCTGCAAATGGGTTTTTCAAAACAGCATCTTTGTGAGAAGGATGAAAATGGGTTGGTTGAAATTCCACGTTGGCGCCATGCTCAAGTCAGTTTTCCTCACCCATTACTCAAAAAGGGTCTAAAAATATTAGATACCCCGGGACTTAATGCATTAGGGAGTGAACCAGAGTTGACCTTAAACCTGTTACCCAGGGCGCAAGCGGTGGTCTTTATTCTGGGTGCTGATACTGGTGTTACGGCCAGTGATTTGCAGGTTTGGGATGAATATGTCAATCCTATTAAAAAAAGGGCTAATGTTGGGCTTTTTGCTGTGTTAAATAAAATAGATATTCTTTGGGATGAGCTAACCGAAGATAAAAAGATCGAAAATAGTATCACTAAGATGATAAACATCACTGCCAGGCAGCTCGAATTGCCTGAAAGCCACGTGTTACCTGTTTCTGCCAAAAAAGGATTGGTAGGTAAGGTTAAAAATGATGCTTTGTTATTGGAGGTGAGCCGGTTAGAGGAATTGGAGCAGGTATTGTCGGAGACCTTGCTTGATAACAAGAAAAATATTTTCTGGAAGCGTTTGGTTCAGGATGCCGTATTTCTAGTTGAAGAAGGGCAAACAAATCTGCTTTCAAGGAAAGAGCATTTGCAACAACAATACCAGCAATTGACTGGTTTAAAAGATGAAAAATCTTCAGATATTAATCAGTTAATAGAGCAGGTAAAAAATCAACAGGATGAGCTCAAGCATCATATACTAGCCTTGCAGCCTAGCCGAAGACTATTGGAACGGCAAGCTAAAGCTTTGTTAGAGATCCTTGGCACCCAACAATTGCAGCGTCTGGTTGATACCATTAGACAACAGCTTATAGAGTCTCGAACGACGCTAAGTCTATTTAGAACAATGCGAAGATTTACCCAAAATATTGAAGCCATGTTTGAAGAATTTTGTCGAGAGGCTGAATTAGCCAATAAAATGGCTGCATCTGTTTTTAAAAAGTTTGAAAAACATCATAATCTGGAGTTTTTGCCACCTAAATTACTGGAAGCTAAACGCTTTAGACGTGAGTTACAAGAAATGCTTAATCAGGATACACGTATGGATCAGAGGTTTAGCCAAATTCTTACTGAGCAAAGCATATTAGTACGACGTTTTTTTGCCACCCAGATAAACAGTACCGCACTTTTCCTTAGTCAGGTTAGAAAGTCCATCAATGAATGGAATCAGCGCTTGCTTCATCCACTTGAGCAACAGGTGGAAAATCGACGCCATTTACTTAGTCAGCATCTCACGCAACTGCAAGATATTAAAGGTGAAAGAGCTACTACTGGTGGACAAATGAAAGCATTGGAGATTATGATGCAAGAATTTGATGATGAGTATGAAATTGCCAATAAAACTCTACATGTTCTTAAGACTCCACCTCAACAATATCAAACCAATGTTGTTAGTTTTAATAAAAAGGCCTCGACTTAATTCAAGTTCAAGACAAGCAAAATTTTTTAAAAAACCAAACTAATAACAACTTGGATTAACTATGACAAATCGTTGGGTTCTCGCCAGTAAAAATTCCGGTAAACTTATTGAAATTCAGTCTATTTTGGCCGATCTGGATATTGAGCTGGTACCACAAAATACATTTGATTTTGAGGAAGCAGAAGAAACCGGATTAAGTTTTATTGAAAATGCTATTCTTAAAGCCCGACACGCTTCTGAACAGACGGGATTACCTGCTATTGCTGATGATTCCGGGCTTGAAGTGCGAGCACTTAATGGGGCTCCGGGGATTTATTCAGCACGATATGCCGGAGAACAGGCCACGGATGAGGAAAATTTACAAAAATTATTGCATGTGCTCGCTGATTCTAAACAAAGACAGGCAAGATTTGTCTGTGTTATTGCTTTGGTAAAACATGCAAAGGATGCAACTCCGATGATCTTTGAAGGTTATTGGGAAGGTGAAATTACCCACAACAAAATCGGGGAAGGTGGCTTTGGGTATGATCCTATATTTAAAATACCAGAATTGGGTATTACTTCGGCTGAATTGACCCGAGATGAAAAGAGCAAACTGAGTCATCGTGGTCAGGCTCTTGCTAAAATGAAACAACAGATTAAATTATGAAGCAATACTCGAACAACATAATGTGTCTATAACAACAACAACCCTGAAACTATAACAGTTATGAACCTACAGCCCATTTTTCACGAAAATCCTCCTCTGTCTCTGTATATCCATCTACCCTGGTGCGTTAAAAAATGCCCTTATTGTGACTTTAATTCCCATTCAGTTAAAGGCGATAAAAATGATGGAGTCACTGTCGGAAATACCTTACCGGAAGCGGATTATGTTCAGGCCCTGTTAGCTGATTTAGAAGAGGATTTGCCGCTTATCTGGGGAAGAAGAATAAACAGTATTTTTATTGGGGGAGGCACCCCCAGTTTATTTTCTGCTGAGTCGATAAGTAGTCTCTTATCTGGAATAAGAGCCCGAGTGCAGTTGCTGCCAGGTGCGGAAATAACCCTTGAGGCAAACCCCGGTACAGCTGAAGCCGAGAGGTTTTCTGGATATTTTGAAGCGGGCATTAATAGGCTCTCTATTGGCGTACAAAGTTTTGACAATCAACAGCTGATAAAACTTGGTCGAATTCATGATGCTGAACAAGCGGTTCAGGCTTTTCAAATGGCCAGAAATGCAGGATTTGAGAGAATTAACCTGGATCTCATGTTTGGTCTGCCGGGACAAACCACTGAGCAATGTTTGCAAGATCTTACTCAGGCAATTCGTTTGAAACCTGAACATATTTCCTGGTATCAGCTTACCGTTGAACCTAATACAGTTTTTTATTCTGCTCCTCCAAAGTTGCCGGAAGAAGCAATACTCGAAGCTTTAAACCAACAGGGATTGGTTTTATTGGCTAAAAATGGCTATCAAAGATATGAAATTTCAGCTTTTTGTCAGAGAGGGGAACAGTCAAAGCATAATCTAAATTATTGGCAATTTGGTGACTATCTTGGAATTGGGGCCGGCGCTCATTCCAAGATCACCCATGTACCCAGCTTAAAAATATTAAGACGACATAAACACAAACAACCACAAACCTACCTGGATAAAAACAAACCTTTTTTGGCCGCTGAAAATGCTATCGAAAATACTGAATTACCACTCGAATTTATGATGAATACTTTGCGACTGATAGAAGGGGTAGATGCCGATATTTTCCGAAAAAATACTGGGTTAATGCCGCAACTACTACAAAAACTTATTGGCAAAGCCGAGCAAGATGGATTGATGAAGAATTGGCCATTAAAAATTCAAACCAGCGAACAAGGTTTGAATTATTTAAATGATACGCTTAGCTATTTTTTTGCAGAAACTTTTGTTAGTGCCGTTGAAAGTAGCCGTTTCCCTACAGAGAATGTTATTCCCATATCCTTAGTTAAATAATCTCAGCTCGGGATAAGCAAAAAAAAAGATTTTATTCACCACGAAGGGCACGAAGAACACGAAGAAAAATAAAAAATGCTAATAACTATTGGCAAAAAGGTTATTTTAACCTGCCCAATTTAACTATTTTACCAATTTTTTGCTCCTGCAAAACCAGCATAACCCGTACATCCTGTACATATTTGTGAGTTATAATAAAACTTCGTGTTCTTCGTGTTAAAAACCTCTTAAACAGGGTTCAGGTTAAGTAGTTAAACTGTCACAGTTACATTTTCTCATACATCAGATCCCAAACCCCATGACCTAAACGCTGTCCTCGTTGTTCAAACTTGGTTAAAGGTCTAAAGTCCGGACGGGGTATGTATTGTTTATCTTTAGCCATATTCTGAAAATAAGTGGCTTCCGCCATCACTTCCAACATATTCTCAGCATAGGGTTCCCAATCTGTAGCCATATGGAATCTACCATTTGAGATTAATTTTGAATGGATGGTTTGTACAAATTCCGGGCGTACTATTCGGCGTTTATTATGACGTTTTTTATGCCATGGATCGGGAAAATAGAGCTGAACACGTGTAAGGCTATTGTCTGCGAACATCCATTTTAATGCTTCTATCGCGTCCCCGTTAATCAACCTGAGATTTTGTACATGCTGACGATCTATCTCAATAAGACAGGCCCCAACCCCCGGTTTATGGACTTCAATTCCAATAAAGTTTTTATCAGGCTCAGCAAGAGCTTGCTGAATAAGTGAGCCTCCCATGCCAAAGCCAATTTCAAGCACTAGCGGCGCTTCTCTATTAAATAATTGGGACCAGTTGATAGTATCTTGTTGCATATCAACCCCAAAATCTGGCCAGAGTTTATTCATAGCCCGTGCCTGACCTGGAGTTAATCTACCCTGTCGTAATACATAACTCTTGATTGGCCCATGTTGTTTAATGGATTGTTTAGCGGAAATGTCTTTGTTATCTGTCTTTTCAATCATGAATAAAAATTTGAAATTTATTAAGGAAGTGAATGATACCAGTTCATGGAGCCAGGATCAGCTTTCTCCGGTGAAGTTATTTATTAAGCTATTTAGGTTTAATTTGCGAATTAATCTGACATTATCTACTAATAAAGTTATTCTGTGCTGCCTGATGATCCATATTTATATTTTTAGACCATGTTAATTTGGCCCGATCTTCCCAATTATCACGCCCTCGCTGTGCTATTGCTCACCGTTGCTGCTCTTTATCTGTTCCGACGGGAAGATATTCCGTTAGAAACATCATCCTTATCTATTTTGGCCATTTTGGCATTGGGTTTTGCTATTTTTCCATTTATTGAAGATGGCAAGCTACTTGAACCTCACGTATTATTTTCCGGGTTTGGTCATGAAGCGCTGGTTACGGTTTGCTCATTGATGATTATTGGACAAGGACTGGTTCGTACCGGGGCACTGGAGCCTATTGGTCGTAATCTTGCGAAGCTGTGGAAAGTTAGTCCTATTCTATCACTGTTACTAACTCTGATAATTGCTGCCAGTCTCAGTGCTTTTATGAACAACACACCTATTGTGGTGTTGTTATTACCTATCCTGATAAATGTTGCCATCAGAACCAGTACTCCAACTTCCGGCATGTTGTTACCCATGGGGCTTGCTACTTTAATTGGTGGTATGAGTACTACCATTGGCACCTCTACTAATTTATTAGTCGTCAATGTAGCCCATGATCTGGGTATCATGCGCTTTGGTATGTTTGATTTTTTCATTCCAGCTGCTATTTCAGGGGTAGTTGCCATTTTATATTTATGGTTGGTAGCGCCTAAAATTTTGCCGGAACGCAAAGCCAGTGTGCCTGATACTTCTCCAAGGCTATTTACCGCTTATTTAAATATCGAAGAAGAAAGTTTTGCGAATAATAAAACGATTTCTGAACTCATAAAAAAAACCGGCGGCCTGTTAAAGGTAGATGCTCTGCAAAGGGGATCAGATAAAAATTTGATCCCTTTGCCTGATACGGTGGTTAAATCAGGTGATCGTTTACAAGTCAAAGATACACCTGAGAGACTCAAAGAGTACGAGCAGATCTTAAGTGCAACTTTATTTTCCGGCAAGCATAAACTGGATGAAGATCACCCGCTTCGAGCTGAAAAACAAAAACTGGCCGAAATGGTCATTATTCAAAGCTCCGGTTTAATTGGTCGTACATTAAGACAAGCCAACTTTGCTCAAAGATATCATGTCTCGGCAGTAGCACTTCATCGTGGTGGACGAGCCATGGATATTGGTCGCCGAAGTCTGGGTAGAGTGCCGTTACAAGTTGGCGATATCTTATTGATACAGGGTACAGAAAAGCAAATGGAGCAATTAAAACAAAGGCAGGGCCTGTTAGTGTTAGATGGTGCTGCGGATCTTGCTCATACCAGCAAGGCTCCTATAGCACTGGGTATTATTGGTGGGGTGGTGGTAACTGCAGCAGCAGGTTTGCTTCCTATTGTGGTAAGTTCACTCTGTGGAGTGCTAGCCTTACTCATAACTAACTGTCTTAACTGGCGCGAAGCTTCAGGGGCTCTCAGTACTCAGGTTATCATGATTGTGGCAGCTTCCCTTGCAATAGGCGCGGCACTCATGGAAACGGGTGGTGCCCAATATCTTGCAGAGTTGTTTGTAGCAGCATCTTCCGGGCTACCGCCAGGGGGCGTAGTAAGTGCGTTGATGTTATTAATGGCTATCTTCACCAATATTGTTTCTAACAATGCAGCGGCCGTTATAGGCACACCTATAGCGATATCAACCGCTGATCAACTTGGAATGCCAGTAACCCCCTTTATTTTAGCCGTATTGTTTGGCGCAAACCTCAGTTATGCCACCCCTATGGCTTATAAAACTAATTTATTAGTGATGAATGCTGGTGGTTATCGTTTTTCTGATTTCCTTAAGGTTGGGATCCCTTTGATTATCTTAATGTGGATAACATTGTCCTTCTTACTTAGCTGGTTATATCTATAACTATTTCATCATCAGCTATTTCACCATTAACAATTTCATCATCAATAATCAGATCACAATGACTCCAGAATTATCTCAAAAGCACATTTCGTTGTTTCAACAAGATATTCTGCATTGGTTTGAGCAATACGGGCGTAAATCTTTGCCATGGCAGTTACCTGCAACGCCTTACCGGGTATGGGTTTCTGAAATCATGCTACAGCAAACTCAGGTCGAGACGGTTATTCCCTATTTTGAAAGATTCATGCAAAACTTTCCTGAACTGGCAGATTTAGCTAAAGCAGAACTGGATCAGATCCTTCATTTGTGGAGTGGTTTGGGGTATTACGCACGGGGGCGTAATTTGCACAAAACAGCGCAACTTCTGGCTGCAGATTTTGCAGGAAAACTTCCACAGGATTTAACAGATTTGCAAACTCTACCCGGTATAGGTCGTTCAACAGCTGGAGCAATCTTGTCTCTGGGACATAACAAAAGTGCAGCCATTCTGGATGGTAATGTAAAACGGGTGTTAGCTCGTTATTTTAATATTGAAGGATGGCCGGGTAAATCACAGGTATTAAAGCAATTATGGACTATTTCAGAACAGCTTACTCCCAGACTAAATAGTCATTATTATAATCAGGCAATGATGGACATGGGGGCAACGGTTTGCAGCAGAAGTCAACCCGGGTGTGATCGATGTCCTTTATCTTCTGGTTGTGAGGCACTAAAACTCAAAAAAATTAAAGAGCTTCCGGGTAAAAAACCAAAAAAAATAAAACCTGTCAGAGAACAATGCTTTTTATGGATAGAAAATAAGACACAGCAAGTGCTACTAATTAAAAGGCCACCAAGTGGGATCTGGGGAGGTTTGTGGTCATTGCCTCAAGCAAGCGACTTACCTGTTGAGTTGGTTAACTATGATGAAAAAAATGACATTTCAACAGAATTTACTCATGAATTTACTCACTTTCGACTACAGGCAAAGCTTAAATCGGCTATTTTAAATGATATAAATAGAGTGATGGATGATTCCAGTTGGATTTGGTACGATCGAAACGAACCAGCAAAACTGGGTTTGCCTACGCCGATCCTAAAACAGCTAAAGTTAGACAGCTAAGATCAACAGATCCTGGAAAAATAAGCGGGCTTTTTGCCGAGAACTTTTTACCGAGAACTTTTTACCGAGAAAAAACTATGACACGCCTTGTTCAATGCCAAAAACTTAATGAAGAACTGCCGGGATTAACTTTTTTGCCATATCCAGGCGCATTAGGTGAAAAAATCTATCAGAACATTTCTATGCAGGCCTGGCAAAAATGGTTGCAACATCAAACCATGCTAATAAATGAAAAGCGTTTAAGTTTGGCAGATCTCGAAACCAGAGAATATCTCGCTGGAGAGATGGAAAAATTCTTTTTTGGTGGTGATTATGACAAACCAGAGGGTTATATACCCCCTGTCCCCCCTCAAAGTGAAAATAGTTAGTCATTTTTATTAATTTCAGCTTGACTTCAAAAACACAAAACGCTTTAATAGCCACCCCCATGGCCTGGTAGCTCAGTCGGTAGAGCAGCGGATTGAAAATCCGCGTGTCGGTGGTTCGATTCCGCCCCAGGCCACCATGATTTTTTCCTGAATTTCCCCCTAGCCCTCTGCCTTTGGGCGCATATGTGTTTTTTTTGTACAAAATTGAATAGTGTCATTTGCCCCTTTTGGACTAGAAAAGTGTCACAAAAGTGTCACTTGCGCTGTTTGACACTCACCTTTTTAAGAGAACGTACGACAGGCTCACTAACCGCTGTTCAATGTCCGTTAATGTCAATCTGTGTCACAGAATTGACAATAAATCACTCAGCGCCCTTCTCGTAAGCCCCAGCAACCCTGCTGGCTACATCTGCATATCTGTCATGGCTGTATGTCATAACTCAAAAAAATATTACGAAGCCGGGAGGCGAGGAGGAGTGAATTTTCGAAGGGTGAGGGTGGTCGCAATAAAATTTTCAGTGCATGCGAGGAGTGGAGTTATTTCTAAATAATTTACCCGCTTAAAATTCTTGGCCAACGTTCATGTACAGCATCCTCAAACTCTGGCGAGATTGTGACAACATAAATACGCTGTTCGTTATCGCGCCTGGCAATCAGTCCCTGTATAAATTGTCCTTTTGTTACGTCAAACCAGTGTGAAGTACCCTCAATATCCTTTTCCATGAATTGAACAACAATAATTTTAACTGGTCTGGGATGATATTTATCCCAAGTACCTGCGTAAATAGATTCAAGCCTTGCCCATCCACCTTTTGGTAAAAAACCTTGCTGTTCTTTTCTTCTTCCCCAAGGGTACAAAGCCAAGGAATTATCTAGCTTTCGAACTGGCAGGCAAGCTTTTGGGTTAGGAAAATAAACCCGAAAATCTTTATCGCCAAATTTATAATATACTCCACCGCACATAATTTAAATTGTTTGCCTGTGGCCTGTTGGTTTCCACGCCGGAGCAATTACATCAGGCATGTTGGAACGTTCCATTAAACGCCCTCTAGTTAGTGTGTATTGACCATATCGTTGGTTGATTACATCCATGACCTGATTTAAATCACGATTATCAATAGTGTTATGAAACATATCTAATTGTTGATCAACTGGTGTAGGTTTTAATGCGGTTACTTGTACAGCATAAACGCCCTGGCCTCTCCAGAATTGATGTAAAAATTCTGAGCATAATAAGCTAATAATCTTACCATCTTGTGTGAAGTAGCCGCTATAAGTAGTAGTTTTTAGCCATTGCTTTTTTAGTCTTAAACCGATAAAAAATTGTTGTGCTTGAAAGTTGTGAAGGCGTAAACGATAAGCTACTTTTTCACTCATATGTGTAAGATAGGTTATTAGCGTCTTTAGATCTTTAGTTTCGGGTGGTAGTACTTTTCCATGGCCGATAGATTTAGGAGCGTTAACTATCGGATGTAATGGTTCGGGGTCTTTACCCTGAGCCATTAACCAGATCCTGCGTCCAATATTGCCGAACCTCTGCCCAAGAACACTGATCGGTAACTGTTTCATATCACCACAGACAAAGACCCCCCTTTCATTTAAAAAACGTTGTACACCGTTTGCGATACCGCACAATTCCTGCACCGGCACAGGTTCCAACGTTTGTTCGGCTAACCAGGGCGGAACAACCGTTAACCCATCTGGTTTATTTTGCTTAGCTGCCCACTTTGCAGTTGTTTTATCCCCACTGACTCCAACAGAGCATAGTAGCCCGGAAGCTTTCAGGACAGCGTTTTTGGCAATTTTTCCGATTCTTTCCGGTGTTCCAAGCAGCTGCTGGCAACTGGTCACATCTAAGAAGGCCTCATCAACGCTAAAAACCTCCATTTCAGGGCTTACATTTTCAGATAACGTGTTCATGATTTGAGTTGAAACAGTCGCATAACGTTTAGGTCTAGCGGGTCGCCTAATAAAATGTGGACAGCACTCTATAGCCTCTTTTACACGCATACCAGTTTTGATACCGTAAGCTCTAGCCTCATAAGAGCAAGTGATAATGCATGTACCAGTCAACCCGTTAGTAACACCCACCGGCATACCGCGTAATTCTGGAAAATCATTTTGCTCAATTGAGGCAAAGCACGCATTCATATCGACCAATAAAATGGCTCTTTCCCAATACTTCATAACAAACTTTTTCATCTAACCGGGATCTGAGTATAGTCTCACATTCACATTTTTGCTAGTTAAATGAGTAGTATTTTGTTTTGATAGCAATTATGAAGAAAAAATGAACAATTCCGACAAGTTTTCTATTATGAGAAGCTTTTGATGATTTCTATGTTAGGTTTGTATAGTAGAAATGAGGTTAGGGTGAAATTAGGGTGTCCTAGATGAGCCACTTTAATGTGTTGCCATTTATCTGGTAAGTATTACCTTTAAAAGTAGAGGTATGAGATGAGTACGGTGACTACAAAAGGGCAAGCTACAATTCCAAAGCATATACGTGACCGTTTAGGCATTATTCCAGGGAAAACCGATGTTGATTTTATTTTGGTAGGGGATCATGTTGAGCTTGTTAATAATGAAGTGTTTAATCCGTTTGTAAAGGCGAGGGGCATTACTAAAGGCAAGATGCCTACAGATGAAATAATGGAATTAACCCGTAGCTAGAATCAAATATGCTTTGATCGATTCTTGTGTTTTATTAGATATATTCAACGATGATGAGAATTGGTACCAATGGTCTGTTGAAACTGCTTTTGAAACATCAAAAGACTTCAAACTAGTAATTAATCCCACCATTTTTACAGAAATCGCCTATAATTTTGAAACATGCGAAGAGTTAGAAAGAAAGTTAAATGAATTGAATGTTGAAATATTGGGGCTTCCTCTTCAAGCAGCTTTTAATGTCAGTAGAGTGTTCAAAAAACACAAAAGAAATAAAGGTGTGAAAAATTCACCCATGCCAGATTTTTATATAGGTGCGCATGCTAGTTTTTTGAATGCTCCAGTTATTACGAGAGATACATCTCGTTTTAAAACATATCAGCCTGATGTAAAGTTGATTTCCCCAAAAAGCAATTAGCTGAACTGTGAAGAATATGGAAATGAACAATTACCTAAACGCGGTAAGCCTGGCTCGAAATTGTTGATCCAGAGGAGGATGTTATGAAAATCGTAAGTACATTTGCTCATAATGAGGATATGGATGTAAGGTATACCTGTGAGGGAGATGATGTAGCGCCTCCTCTCACTGTTTCTGGAGTTCCTGAAGCAAAGTCTTTAGTCTTGCTTGTCGATGATCCTGATGCACCAGATCCGGCAGCGCCTAAAATGGTTTGGGATCACTGGGTATTGTTTAACATACCGGCAGGTACAACGAAAATTACTGCAGAAACAGGTGTGCAAGGAATAAATTCCTGGGGTAGGAATGATTATGGTGGACCCTGTCCACCGATTGGGAAACATCGCTATTTCTTTAAACTGTATGCATTGGATACAGTTTTGGAACTTGCCAGTTCTGTAGATAAGTTAGCTGTAGAGCTAGCAATGGAAGGACATATTATTGCCAAAGCTGAGCTTATAGGGTTGTATCAGAAGAAATAGATCGACCAGGAACACACATTAAAATGAGAGGTAGTGTTCATTATTTTTTGAAAAATATTTCTTTAATATCTTTCTATCGTTTTCAGGTTTCTTGGCAACTTCTCAAAAGTTTGTCTTGGATCATGGTATCCAATTAGTACAATGCTAAATTATTCGTAACTACTCAGCGAGTTGTTACATGTACCCGTAACTGTTCAGGTTGCCTCTAAAATGAGTCAGATCGAGGCAAAAAATGTGAGTATACTCGATTATTTGACCATTTTTGAACGATGAAAAAACTTTCTGGAAAAGTTTTTCGCGCCAGC
>JBFFIY010000034.1:0-39420 GCA_041556195.1 Enterobacterales bacterium | reverse complement strand
CCCCTAAAATGAGCCATTTGTGAAGCACATCCCTATGCTTTACCCCTTCGGGGCTGGCGCGAAAAACTTTTCCAGAAAGTTTTTTCATCGTTCAAAAATGGTCAAATAATCGAGTATACTCACATTTTTTGCCTCGATCTGACTCATTTTAGAGGCAACCTGAACAGCAACGGGCACATTTAACAACTCGCTGAATAGTTACGAATGATGTTGCTTGTTATACATTATTCACCCGTTTCTTTTTTGCGTTAACTTTGTGTGCAATTCATTGAGTCATTACATTAGGAATTACTTGGTGCCAAATATTTTGTCACCCGCATCACCCAGTCCTGGAATTATGTAACCATTTTCATTTAGGTGATTATCAATACTGGCAGTATAAATGTCTACATCAGGGTGTTTTTCCTGAATGCGTTTAATGCCTTCAGGTGCAGCTACCAGTATAAGTGCTCGAATATCTTTGCAGCCAGCATTCTTAAGTAACTCAATTGTGGCCTCCATAGATCCACCCGTAGCTAACATAGGGTCAATAATTAAAGCCATACGGTTTTCAATGTTCCCCGTTAGCTTTTCAAAATAGGTGACAGGTTCTAATGTTTCTTCGTTACGATACAAACCCACTACACTGATTTTTGCGCTGGGCATCAGCTCCAAAACGCCATCTAGCATTCCGATCCCTGCTCTCAAGATGGGAACCACAGTGGCTTTTTTGCCTTTGATTTGTTGACCGGTTATCGGGCCTTCCCAGCCCTCCAGAACGTAATCTTCTAATTCTAAATCTTTCGTAGCTTCGTAGGTGAGCAAGCTACCCACTTCAGCAGAAAGCTGCCGGAAACTGCGGGTACTTCTATTATGCTGACGCATTAAGCTTAATTTATGTTGTACAAGAGGGTGGTTAATTTCGAAAACAGCCATAATATCAGTCCCATTAGGTTTGCAAAATATTGTGTGGGGCATTTTCACATAAGATGGTGATAGTTGTCTAATCGAAGTTTTATCCAATATGAAATTAGCATGAAATTTATTTATTTTATTCGACGAACTCTTTGAAGTTCTCATAACAAAAATTACAAGAACAACAATAATCTGGATTTTTATCGCAGAAGTCTTAAGTTTAGAGACATTGATTATTTAAGAAAGCATGAGAGCGATCCGGATAAGCGCTACTTAAAAATTCGTTGAATAGACGCTTAACCTTTATTGATTGATTGATTTCTTCCTGACTGATAGATTTATCGACTTTTGTATAGTGAAAAATACTAACTTGTGTCTCGTCTTTCTGCCAGGCTTTTTCCATATTATTAATATTTTTGCGGCTATCATCAACAAAATAAATCCGTTGATAGGTTTTACCGATCCTTTTCAATATTGATTTTAGTACAAGTCCTTTATTGATCCCTGAAGACATGACCAAGCCATTTTGATAAGTGACTTTGGCTGTGCGATTTCGATCATCAATATTAAAAACCAGTCCAGTATTCATATTGATTAAATGCTCGTCATTTAAATTAATTCCGTTGTTGCTTAACTCTCTTTCTGTTGCCCCACGATAATCAGGAGAGCGTGAAGTTAATAGCATCAAATCATAGCTTCTTAGTTCATTTATGATATGCGCTGCATCTTCTTGAGTTAGTTTGGATGTTCCCAATTCAAACAATGTCCCTAAAGTACTAAAAATACACAAGAACTTCTCTGTATCTTGAATTTTAATAGGGTTGCCTAGCTTATCGTGAACCTTTTTTCCTCGTTGCCAATTATACCATTTGTCACTGCCTACAAAATTGACCGCTTCCAATAAGGTATCATCAATGTCAAATACAACCAGAGTGGCTCCTTCAGCGGCCTTATCCAATTTTATATGTTTATTGACAAAGTCTAGATCTTTCACATCATTCAATACAGTCGTTTTTGCAAGGCAGAAATTAGAAAACACGAAGAGTAGTAATAATTTCATTAATTGTTTCATATTTTTTATTCTTATGGTGTTCTATTTTTTATTTTTCATCAAATCGTTTAAATAGGCGGCTATTCTTACACCTGCCTGCTTTAGTCTGAGTTTTAATGTGGGAAGGTGTTGATGTGAGTATTTGTAGCCAATTGAAGGAAGTTCTGGCTGGATTTTTTTACTTATTTCAGTGCTTTTTTTTACCAGAATTGGAGGAGTAATTGGATAGATTGTGTTTCGTATTTCAATACTTTCCTTTATCCAAACCAGAGGATCAATTTCATTCCATAGCACCAGATCTTCTTCTGATATTTTTTGGCTTAACCAATTTGACCATTCGCTAAAACTTAGTTGTTTTCCATCGATCAGTCCACTATCCCAAACACTGTGTAAGTTTTTCCTTTGGCCAAAGAATTTCACCTTAAAATCATTGCCACCACGGTCGAGCCCTGTACCTACATGGAGTGGTTGGTGAAGATCACCAATAAGATGCACAATAAATTTAATGGCTAAACTCTTTTCCGATTTTGACGTTAAAGGATCTCGAACAATTTGAGAATATTTCTTGAGTGCAAACATTGCATCACCCTGTATTGGTGAACCAATCTCATCATAAGTTTTATCTTTAGGTACTGTTACATAATGATAAGGGGTTGCCACTTTTTGCCAGAAATCATCGGGATCAGAACGCATTTCATCAACATAGGTTGAGACTTCAGCGAGTGACTCATTATCGAGAAGCTCAGCAATGGCAAGTCGCGTATTTTCTGTTAAATATTTTTCTGCAATTTCACCGGTAATTCGATGTCCAGTTTGACCGAAAGCTAAAACCTGAAAGCTATAAAAGGCCATCCATAAAAACACTAATCGTCGTATCATTTATTATTCTCCTAATTTTGAGGTTAATTTCTTTTTGCCCTGGTGATTATAAATTGTCGCAACAACTTCTAACTTGCCATTATCTTGTATGTTAAGGATCCCAAAGTTTTTTTCTTCCAGGGTCTGCCCCAGTCTATGTTGGTTTATTGACGCAGGATAAGTTTTCACCGCGAGTCCACTACTGGTGAACTCTAATAATTTTTTTCCTTCAAATAGCAACTGTGAAATTTCCGCCTTATGGATATCACCACTCAGAATGAGTAAGTTATCAGTATTGTTCTGACTTAACAATTCGAGTAATTTCCTACGTTCATGAGGAAAATTTGCCCATGTTTCCCAGCCGGAAAATTCTGACAAAACCGGAATACTTGAAATTAACAATTTCAGATCAGCAGGCTTTTTTAGTTCATTTATTAACCAAAGCCACTGTGATGGGCCAAGTAGGGTTGTTTCATCATCCATAGTTGGCTGAAATGGGCCTAAATTTAATAATTTACGCTGTTTGTCAGTTAAATAGGATTTAATAAGTGGATCACGGTACCAGCGAGTGTCTAATAAAATAATCTGTATTTTTTTTTTGTTAAAAGTTAACCAGCGTGTATGAAAAATTCCCTTATCAGCCTGCTCTAGTTGGTTGATTTCCGGGTAATCAAAAAATCTGATAAAAGCTTCTTTGGAACTTTGTTTTCCGTCAAATTCCTTGCCGCCATCACCTAAACCATAATCATGATCGTCCCAGGTTCCTATTAATGGGGTTGATTTTCTGAATTTCGAAAAGTAGGGGTTAGCGGAGAGTGCTTCATACGCCCGTTCCATTATAATTGGATCGGCGCTGTCAATATAAACGTTGTCTCCCATCAAAATGAACAAATCCGGATTATGGGTACTTATCTTTTCCCATATAGGCTGCTCCCATTTTTGGTAGGCACAGGAGCCAAAGCCAATTGTTAAAGATGACTCGTTAGCTGCATTTGCCTTAATACTCAATATTGACAGAAAAAAAATCAGATAATTAATCTTTAATAACATGTGAGTTGATCTGTTCATAGATTCAGGTGGCCCAAATAGGTTGGAATTATTTGATAATTTCTAAATTAACAATGAATTAATGGGCTTTCGAATTATCCCTATGTGTAAGTTTGTTTTTAAATCATTGTTTTTATAAGAAAATATTGATGATGATGGTGTGAGGTTTACCGTCCCAATAGTGTGAGTTTACTGTATTACAATAATGTGAATTCACTGTATTACGTCTTGACTATTTAGTCAAGATTGAATAGATTAGTCATGACTGAGAATATTAGAATAAAAACACCAAGATTAAACAAGCAAACTTAAGGTGAAGATCCAACAACCGGTGGCAGTTTTTGCTATTTGGCAGATGGATTTGCATCAGGATTTTTTACTGGGGAATTTAAATGAATAGAAAAATACTCGCACTATTTTGTGCGGTAGGGATGAGTTGTGCTGCGTTTGCAGATGATTTTTCATCATCAGTTCGCGGGCAAATCTTTGAGCCATCCGGCGCTCCTGCTGCAAATACTAAAATTGTAATAACACATGTTCCGACAAATGTTTCGAGAACATATCAAACAAATAACAGCGGATCTTTTGTTGCTTCCGGTTTACGCGTTGGTAGCGGATACAAAATCCTGATTGATTCGGATAATTTCCAGGATAAAGAAATAACCGATGTCACTCTTGACTTAGGCAACCCTTTCGTCATCAAGGAAACCCTGGTAAGTCTTGATAGTCGTGTCAGTGATGAAAATACCATTGTTATCACCGCATCAGCAAGAGACTACCGCAATCCCAATACTTCTTCAAATAGTGTATTTGGTCGTCGAGAGATTGAAGGTTCACCCTCACTAAACAGGGATCTAAAAGACGTATTACGTCGTAATCCTTTAGTTAACGTGCTGGATAACGATGTGAGTTCTTTGAGTGTTGCAGGTAACAATCCTCGTTATAATAGTATTAGTGTTGACGGTATTCGCCAGGACGACGACTTTGGACTTAATGGTAGTGGTTTTCCTACTCAACGCTCTTCTATTTCTATTGACGCAATCGATCAAATTAGCATTAATACCAACCCATTTAACGTAAAAGATGGCGGATTTACCGGTGCTGGCATCAGTATTGTCACAAAATCTGGAACCAATGAGTTCAAGGGAGAGGCATTCTACGAAATAAATGATGATAAACACTCAGGAAATGCTCGTGATGATCGAGGGATTGATATACCACTTGATTATAAAGAAGAAACTCTTGGTTTCTCTCTTGGTGGTCCCATCATTAAAGACAAATTATTCTTCTATGTTAATTATGAGGATTTTGATTCTCCTAGCGGCGCAGAAAGTGGACCAGCAGGTTCCGCTTCTGGTAGTCCGGCTGATGTTAGTTTAGCCGATGCCAATGAAGTCATAAGAATTGCCCAGGACGTTTATGGTCTGGATGCAGGTGATTGGACGAGTCCATCTGTTGAGGAAGACACAAAAATTCTTGCTAAAATTGATTGGGTCATTAATGACGCACATCGTGCAAGTTTTACTTACCAAAATACCGATGGCGAGCTAACGGCAAACAATAATGGTGGCCGTTCTTTAAATTTATCTTCACATTGGTATACCCGTGGTGATGAGTTAACTGCTTTTTCCGGTCAATTATTTTCTGACTGGACCCCCAACTTTTCCACTGAAATTCGTGTGTCTGATAAGGAAGTTATTAACCAGCAAATTTCTCTTGCTGGCTCATCGTTTGGAGATATTGAAGTCAGGACTGCTACAGGTTCGGTTAATTTAGGTTCTGATCGTTCCCGCCATGCCAATCGTTTAAATAACGATACTTTTGCTTTCTCTTTCCATGGCGACTATTTAATGAATGCGCATACCATTTCTTTTGGTTGGCAGATGGATGAAATTGATATTTTCAATATCTTTGTTCAGGATTCTCTTGGCACCTGGGTTTTTGATGGTTTAGATAATTTTGAAAATAGAATTGCTGATAGATTCCGATATCAAAATGCTGATAGTGGGAATGCCGATGATGCTGCTGCTGAGTTCAGTATACGAACAGATGCTTTATATATTGGTGATGTTTGGGATGTTAATCCTAATCTAACATTACAATTTGGTTTGCGTTATGAAATGATCAGTACTGATGATGAGCCGCGTTTTAATCAAAACTTTTTTGATCGTTATGGATTCAGTAATCAGGCTACCCTGGATGGTGAGGACATTATACTTCCTCGTTTTGGCTTTAATTGGACTGCAACAGATGATTTAACCATATCAGGTGGTTTTGGTAAGTATACAGGTGGTCGACCTAATGTATGGTTATCAAATGCCTATACCAATGATGGCGTTACTATTGTTAGACCCAACTTAAATAATCTTAATCCAGATGACTTCCTGACCAATGTGGATCCCACTCAAATTCCACAAGCTGTTACAGACGCATTAGAAACAGGTGATGGTAACTCAACTCCAATTGATCCTGATTTCGAGTTGCCTTCTCATTGGCAATATTCCTTGAATGCTCAGTATATTGCTGATTTAGGCTACCTTGGTGATAACTGGACACTTAATGCAGAAGTGATTTATAAAGATATCGACAAAGATGTTAAATGGATAGATCTTGCTCGTGAACAGATTGGTACCACTGTCGAAGGTCGACCCATTTATACCTCGTTTGATCCTGTTACCAATAATCGAAATCATTACGATCTATTGCTGACAAACTCTAGCGGTGGTGACAGCACGATTTTTACTCTTGCCATGAATAAATCTTTTGAAAGTGGTGTAGATTTTAACCTGTCGTACGCTCATCAGGACATTAATGATCGCGTTCCCGGAACGAGTTCAACTGCGGAATCTAACTTTCAATTCACCTCAGTTTACGATAGACAGAATCCTGATGTTGCAACAGCAGCCTATGAAGTTGAGCATCGTTTAGCTATGAATATTGATTATAGCGTTGATCTTTTCGAAGGTTATACGACTACCTTTGGACTATTCGCCGAACGTGTTTCCGGACGTCCTTTCAGTTGGACATTAGGCGCATTTAGAGATGGAGACTTAGGCGACCAGGAAAACTTTGATGACTCAGATAGTTACCTTGTTTATATACCAACCGGCCCTAATGATGCTGCAGTTGATTTCAGTTGTTCACGTTGTTTATCTTATGATGAAATTATTGCTCAAGCTAGAGCTCAAGGTATTTCAACCGAAGGTGGTGTACTAGCGAGAAATGCTTATACCAGTCCCTGGAAGACCAATGTTGATCTCTCTATTCGTCAGGAAGTACCAGGGTTTGTTAAAGGACATAAAGGTGAAATTTACTTTATCTTCGATAATTTCCTAAATTTTATTGATAGCAGCCAGGGTCAAATTGAGTCCAATCGATTTGGAGAAAGCCAGCAAATTTTGTTTGACTATGATATTAATGCAGATGGTCAGTATCAGTTACAAACACCATTTGGTGGATTTAGACAAGGTTCTCCAGCTACTTTCAGAGAAAAAGAATCAGCTTGGAGACTTAAATTTGGTGTTCGATATAAGTTCTAATCTAGTTTGAAGTTTTAGATTTAAAATAAACTAAAAACGCCAAGTCATCTGATTTGGCGTTTTTTTTTGCAGTAACCACAATTATTCTTTCCCTTTTCATCCTTCATTTATAAAATAATAAATTACATCTTCTTCAAAAAAATAACGAAATAGTTTACAAACTAAGAATTAAATTGAGGTAGAACGGGTATATATAGAAATCATTGGTTTTATAGATGGGATGCTTCAGTTCGAAAATCAAATTAGTATAAAGATTTTGTTAATTCTTACTGTTAATTTGGTATTCATCCCCACTGTAGAACATGGGAATGAAGTTACTGAGATTTTAGGTATTAGTCTTACTTTCTAATCACCGTAAGGGATCCAGATATTTTTCACTTCGCAGGCTTCTCGCAAAGATCGCTTTCCAACTTCTTGTTGCAGCCAATTGGTTTCTTTACCATAATTAACCCAGGTTCGTTTTAGATTGGAAGCTGAAGCCAACTCCACCATTTCACTACCTGCCGTTGTTCCTTGATACCAAATACCTTCTACCTGATCATGTTCAGCTAACACTTTGACCAAATCATCCCGCTTGCCGGTAACAATGTTGACCACACCCGCAGGTACATCAGAAGTTTCCAAAACCTGATAAAAATCCGTTGCCAATAAAGGCGCTGTTTCGGACGGAATAATAACCACGCGATTTCCCATTGCAATGGCTGGTGCCATAAGAGAAACAAATGACAATAAGGGGGCTTCATCTGGACAACCAATACCAATGATACCTACCGGCTCATTCATTGCTAAGGTGGCTCCACGTAATGGTGGCTGGTGCACTGAACCTTCGTATTTGTCAGCCCAGGCGGCATAGGTGAATAGACGTTCTATTGATGTATCAAATTCTTGCTCAGCCTGTTCTTTGCTTTTATTGGCCGTGGTGATTAATCGGCGACAAAACTCATCGCGTCGATAAGTTAAATTTTCTGCAAGGTAGTAAAGGATCTGGGCGCGATTATGGCCGTTGGTTTTACTCCAGGAACACGCTTTGTAAGCCGCTTGAACCGCATTTCGAATGTCTTTCCGGTTGCCGTCTCCAACTCGGCCACACTCCACACCATCTGATGAATTGACTACCAGCGTATTGCCATTATCTGCGCGTACCTGTTTTCCATTAATATAATGTTTGGCAGTTTGATCAATGCCAGGAAAACTAACTAAATTAGGAGCTACATTCTTACTGACGGTTTGTTTTTTGACTGTCACTTTTGCTTTAGCTGGTGGTGTTTTAGCTTCGATTGGCTTTAGATATTCATACATGCCTTCACGTCCACCTTCACGACCCATACCAGATTCGCGATAGCCACCAAAGCCACAGGCAGCATCAAATTGATTGGTAGAATTTATCCACACCACACCAGCTTTTATCTGTGGTGCCACGTCTAGTGCTCGGTTAATGTTTTCTGACCAGACACTGGCCGCCAGACCATAACGGGTGTTATTGGCTAACTCAATGGCTTCCGGTTGGTGGCGGAAACTCATTACGCTTAAAACTGGACCGAAAATTTCCACATTAGCAGCAACGTTACTGGTTTCAACATCACATAATAATGTAGGTGGATAAAAGCAACCATCCTTTGGGTGCGATAGATCCGGTTGCCAAAGCGTAGCACCCTCAGCCACACTTTGTTCTACCAGTGAACTAATTCGTGTTCTTTGGCTTGGATCAACGATAGCGCCGACATCGGTGCATTTATCCAGAGGGTCACCAATACTCAATTTCTGCATTCGCACTTTAATCTTTTCAATGAATGGATCGGCGATACTTTCTTGCACCAGTAATCTTGAACCAGCGCAGCAAACCTGCCCCTGATTGAACCAGATCGCGTCGACCAGACCTTCAACCGCACTATCGAGATCGGCATCATCGAATACGATAAAGGGAGACTTACCGCCTAATTCCAGGGTGAGTTTTTTGCCGGTTCCAGCTGTTTTTTTGCGGATCAGTCGTCCAACGTCTGTTGAACCGGTAAATGCTATTTTGTCTATATCAGGATGTCCCACCAACATTTCGCCAACGGCCCCATCACCTGTAACTATATTAACAACACCTTTGGGCAGCCCGGCTTCTTCAAATAATTCAGCTAACATTAGAGCGGTCAAGCTGGTATATTCAGCTGGTTTCAGTACCACACAATTACCAGCAGCAAGTGCTGGCGCTATCTTCCATGCCGCCATTAATAGCGGAAAGTTCCATGGAATAATCTGTCCAATAACACCTAGTGGCTGGAAATCTGGAAGTTCTGTTTCCATTAATTGAGCCCAGCCAGCGTGATGATAAAAATGACGGATGGCTAAGGGTATGTCAATGTCACGGGACTCACGGATCGGCTTGCCATTGTCCATGGATTCCAACACTGCAAATTGCCTTGAACGTTTTTGTAACAGGCGAGCGATGGTGTATAAGTATCTTGCCCGACCATGACCACCAAGGCTGCTCCAGGCTGGTTGTGCGGCACGAGCAGAAGCAACTGCCAAATCCACATTATCCTTACTTGCCTGAGCAATTTTACCAAGTAACGAGCCGTTGGCGGGATTGTTACTGTCAAAGAATTGCTTAGGTTTCGGAGCAAGCCACTCTCCGTTTATGTACAAATTAAAACCCTGTTGGTGCTGCTGTAACCAGGATTTTATTGTTTCATTACTTTCAGGAGCTGGGCCATAATTCATTGTTTTAAAAATCTCTGCAACGTTCATAGACTATTCCGTAATTTGATCTTGATTGACTCATGTTTTTTCCAGGTTCACTGCCATCAGGGTAAATAAAAGCCTGGATTAACCACATGCTTAGTTTAACCACATGCCTGGTTTTAACCAATTGGGTGGCGGTGGTTTGCCGAATATCGGCCCGTTATATTGTGCTCAAGTTGACGTTCGATATCCGCCAACAAACTGGATGCCCCAAATCGAAACATCTTTGGATTTAACCAGGTATCACCCAGTTCTTCTTTTATTAAAACAAGATAATTGATTGCGTCTTTGGCCGTACTGATCCCTCCAGCCGGTTTAAAACCAACACGATGGCCGGTGAGTGTATGATAATGACGGATCATTCTTGTCATCACCAAACTGACCGGTAAGGTTGCATTGGTTGATTCCATGCCGGTTGAGGTTTTGATGAAATCGCTTCCTGCCATCATCGCTACCATAGATGCTCGCGCGACATTATTCATAGTACTCAATTCGCCAGTAGAAATAATGGTTTTCATGTGAGCGCTGCCGCAGGCCTCCTTAAAGGCTTTGATTTCATCATAAAGTGCTATCCAGTTTGCATTGAGTACATGACCGCGAGTAATAACAATATCTATTTCTTTTGCACCTGCGGCGACAGAATTTTTTATTTCCTGAAGTCGTGTGGCAAATGATGACAGCCCGGCAGGAAATCCGGTAGATACTGCAGCCACCGGAATATTGGTACCCTTAAGGGCTTCGACAGCGGTGGGTACCATTTCATGGTAAACACACACCGCACCCGTGGTCAGGTTAAGCTGTTCAATATCAAGAGCCTGTTGCAATTCGCGGCTAATGGGCGTGCGTGCTTTAGCACAAAGACGGCGAACTTTGCCCGGAGTATCCTGTCCGGAAAGGGTAGTGAGGTCGATACAGGAGACCGCTTTTAATAACCAGGCAGCCTGCCATGATTTTTTCAGTGAGCGGCGGCTCGTCAGCGTAGCTGTTCTTCGCTGCACAGCGCTGAGATTGATTCTGATATCATTAAGCCATTGTGGCTGAAATTCGACGCCGGGATTACTCACGTCACCATAAGTGCCCTGATCCTTGTCCGATTGATTATTCGCTCCAACGGGTTGGATTTTGTTTTTTTCTGGTAAAGATGTCACTACACTCATTTGATTAATTTCCTTTGCTGTGTGAACTAAGTCGTTCTATAACAACACAGGGTTGAACTTCAACCGATTCAGATAATGTGATTGCTTCATGAACACCTGCAATTGCCCGATCAGCATCTTCTTTGCTATTGGCATGCACCACTAACAAAGGCTCGTTTTGATCAATCTCATCGCCTATACCTTTGATCGCATTAAGACCCACCGAATGATCTACCGGATCTTGAGCACGTTTTCTACCCCCGCCTAATTCAACTACGGTGTTGCCCAACGCTCGAACATCAATATTGGATATTTTTTGTTTGCCATTCAGCTTAGCATACACAGGTACAATAATCGGCGCTGTGGCTAAATATTGATCACTTTTTTCTATCAGATCGGAAGGTCCACCCAGGGCGAACACCATGCGCTCGAAATACTCCGCCGCTGATCCCGACTGTAAACATTCATTAAGTTTGAGCCGAGCATTCTCTCTGTTTTCTGACAATCCACTGAGGACTAACAATTCGGCGCCCAGATCAACAACAACCTGATGCAGACGTGGATCACGATACTTGCCTGTAAGATAGTCAATGGTTTCTTGCATTTCCAGTGCATTTCCAGCTGTTTGCCCTAACACTTGGGACATGTCGGTGATCAGTGCAGAAATGGGTAATCCTAATCCTTCACCCACCTCAATGATATTGATCGCCAATTCTTTGGCCATAGTGTGACTCGCAGCAAATGCACCGTTACCTGTTTTGACATCCATCACTAATGCATCAAGACCAGATGCGAGTTTTTTGGATAAAATGGAAGCGGTAATTAACGGGATAGACTCCACCGTAGCGGTTACATCGCGAATGCCATACAGGCGCTTATCTGCAGGTGCAAGCTCTTCTGTTTGACCGACGACAGCACAACCCGTTTGCGCAACGATTCTTTGAAATTTCTCAATATCTGGCGCTGTATTATAACCAGGAATACTTTCCATTTTATCTAAAGTCCCGCCGGTATGGCCCAGACCACGTCCGGAAATCATAGGAACATATGCGCCGCAAGCGGCTAGCATGGGAGCCAACATAATACTGACTTTATCGCCAACGCCACCAGTTGAATGTTTGTCGACAACTGGGCCGTTGAGAGCCATATCAGCCCATTTAAGAGTAGATCCTGAATGCTGTAAATTTCGCGTCAGTGCGATACATTCCTCACGGTTCATACCTTGAAAAAAAACTGCCATAGCAAATGCTGCTACTTGCCCTTCTGTGATAGAGCGATCGACTAACCCATTGATAAAGAACTCTATTTCTCTCTTAGTCAGAGGCGTTCCCTCACGTTTTGTGCGGATTATTTCTTGAGCCAACATGCTTATTAAACACCTCTAAAATTTGAGTATAGTATTCATGGTTCTGAGAAAAAGTCTGTAATATTGTTTTATCCGGCTGTCTAACCAGAGCGTTCAAATGACAAGTTGTATTGAGCCAATTTAAGGGATTAGTTCCTGGTTTTAGATGCTTCAGCAATATAGTAAATTTAAATTAAAAATTAATTTTCCAGTGTTGAAAGCATAACAATGAGCAAAGGAATGGCGCAATAATAGATCAATGTTAACCATTTGGTCAATTTATCTCGTTCCATTGATTATTACTTTAAATTGACAAAGTAGCTAGAAATTGACCATTTGGTCAGTTCATGGTAGTTTTGATTTTGTAGGGCAATGGTAACCCGCAACGCTCTACAACATCACATTTGGATGTAGAACCTTTGTAGTCATTACATCAGGTTAGAAAAAAACGGTTTAAAATTAGAATTTAAGTGTAAGAAGTTGATGCATATACCCCTAATCATTCATTAGGACTGAAATCAGGCATAATGAATGATTAGGGGTATATTTGGTAGGGCTCCAGAATAGTTGTTTTGAATGCCGCCACCCGAAATAAAATTATAACTATAAAATTCAGTAGGCATTAATATGAGTGTGATTGGAATGATTGTCATAGTGGCAATTGCCATCTTATTTTCTGAAAACCGTAAAGTTATTAATATTCGTACTGTAACCGCTGCATTTGCCATCCAGGCGGCGTTTGCAGCGCTAGTTCTTTATGTTCCCTTTGGTCAAACAGCATTAGCTTCAGTTTCTAGCGGTGTTCAATCAGTGATCAACTATGCCGATGACGGCATCATATTTTTGTTTGGAGACTTAGGAAGAAAAAAATTAGGATTTATCTTTGCTTTTAACGTATTACCTGTGTTGGTTTTTTTCTCTGCATTGGTGTCGGTTCTTTACTACCTTGGCATAATGCAAAAAGTCGTGAGCGTCATTGGTGGCTTTTTCAAACTGGTCATGGGTACGGGGCATGCCGAGTCACTTTCTGCTACAGCTAATATTTTTGTCAGCCAAACAGAAGCACCAATTGTCATACGCCCTTATATTTTTGGCATGACCAGATCAGAACTCTTTGCTGTTATGGTTGGTGGTATGGCATCAATTGCCGGTTCGCTTCTGGTGGCTTATTCGAATATGGGGGTAGAATTAAAATACTTAATTGCTGCAAGTTTTATGGCGGCTCCCGGGGGCTTGTTAATGGCAAAATTAATAATACCTGAGACAGAGACACCCATGACAGATATTGAACATGCTTCATTTGATGATCATGAACAACCCGCCAATGTCATTGACGCCGCAGCCACAGGCGCTGTAAGTGGGATGAGGTTAGCTGTTAATATAGGTTCAATGTTAATTGCTTTTATTGCATTAATAGCGCTACTCAATGGAAGCTTGGGGGGCATCAGTTCTATGTTTGGCTTGCCGGAGGTAACATTACAAAAAATACTGGGGTTTATTTTTGCACCTGTTGCTTATTTAATTGGAATTCCCTGGGGGGAGGCTGTTACTGTTGGTAGTCTGATTGGACAAAAAATGGTATTGAACGAATTTGTTGCCTATGTGGAGTTTGTTAAGCTGAAAGAATCCTTAATACCACATTCTCAAATTATTGTTACTTTTGCATTGTGTGGTTTTGCTAATTTATCATCGATAGCTATTTTACTAGGGGGATTGGGTAGTATTGCACCTACCAGACGCCCCGATATTGCAAAGATGGGATTGAAAGCAGTATTTGCTGCTACGTTAGCCAATCTGATGAGTGCATCCCTGGCAGGTTTTTTTGTGTCATTTTAAAATGAAAAACAATTTAATAAATTTTCCTGCTGAAGTTAGAGACGATATCGCCAGTATTAGCGATAACGGCGGCGTCCTAAGTGCTGAACGATGCAAACGTGTTTGCCAGAAATTATCCATTAATATTGAAAGTTTGATGGTTAGGTTAGTGCCATTGGCCGCCTCTTATTCAAATCCATCGATATCTTCTTTTCAGGTTGGTGCTGTAGCGAGCGGAGTGGAAAAAGAAGGCGATGGTTCGAGCAATTTATATCTGGGAGCTAATTTTGAATTTGAGAATCAAGCTCTTTGCTATAGTGTTCACGCAGAGCAATCAGCAGTTTCTAATGCCTGGTTACATGACGAACCAGGTATAACTGCTATAGCGGTTTCAGCACCACCTTGTGGTCATTGTCGTCAATTTTTATACGAAGTAGCTGGCACAAAACCTTTTCCAATTTTGTTGCCATCTGCAAGTGTCAACTCAACTCTTGTGGACGTTTCTGATTTAAAAACAACTGATGGTAGCATGGCCAGTGATTTTGTTAGTGTTGATTTATCGCAATTATTACCTGCTGCATTTGGACCTCTTGATTTGGGTTGCGAACGTTTATTAATGGAGCAGGATTTTGGTTCAAATCATTTGAAATTGACAAATATCAATGATGACGATTTGGTAAGTAAGGCATTGCAGGCAGCTAATTTATCCTACGCACCATATACACTTAATTTTGCTGGGTGTGCATTGAAATTAACCTGCGGCAAAATATATACCGGTCGTTACGCGGAAAATGCTGCATATAACCCAAGCCTGAACCCTTTTTCAGCAGCACTCTCCAAAATGGTTTTGAGCATTCCACCATTCGGACTGGAAAATATAGAGCGCGTGGTGTTGGTTGAGTGTCCCACCAAGATAAGCCAAAGGGATGTGACTCAAAGTTTACTGGCTGCTTGTTCTAAAGTTGTTAAATTGGAATACCATACGGCATTTACTGAACTTCAGTAGTCTGTCAGATGAAAGTTAGATATGAGTTTTCTCTAGTTTGAGGTATTAATGAAAGATCAAAAAGCCATAGTTCGTGAAGTTAATGAAAGAAAAATTATTGAGGCTGCAGAGCATGTATTTGCCGACTATGGTTTTAAAGGTGCGACTACCGATCAGATCGCAAAACAGGCAGGTCTTCCTAAAGCCAATATACATTATTATTTTAAAACTAAATCAGATCTATATCGTGAGGTGTTGGAGCGAATTTTAGATGAGTGGATGGTTGCTGCTCAAGCGTTTGATAATTGTGAAGAACCGCGTATTGCATTAACTCAATATGTTGAATCCAAAATGAGATTTTCCAGATTGCGACCATTCGCATCTAAAGTTTGGGCGAATGAAGTGTTGCATGGGGCACCGGTGGTAGGTAAATTTTTAGAGACTACATTGAAATCCTGGCTTGATGATAGAGTGAAAGTAGTCGGTGAATGGATTGAATCAGGAAAAATAAAACCAGTGGATCCCAATGCTTTTTTTTATATGATTTGGTCCATGACTCAGCATTATGCTGACTTTGAAAGACAATTGGAAATATTGAATCAGGGTCATCCATTCACCGATGAGGAATACCAGGAAAAAACTGAACAAGTCGTACAATTGATTTTAACAAGTGTAGGCTTGAACAATTAGTAAATTGGATTGGAAGAGTCTGTTTGCAGTAATCGTAAGATTGATTTTAAAGACTAAATCAATTAAACATTTTTGATCGGAAAATATAAGTCCGATTTTCAGGGTTGTTACACTTATCTTATTGAAGTGTTTTTATAATTTATTATTGGATAAAGGCGATAATATTTTCGCAAGGAGGTAAAGGCGGTAATTGTTTTACGATAAAAAAGAATGGATCAGAGTAGGAGTTGTATTTTAGCTGCATACCTCTAAAAAGCCTGAATGATTTATTCGTTAAATTTAATACCAATTGAATTTTCAACCAGGTATGGCTTAATCGAACCAACAATAATTTTAATAAAAGGTATTTATATATTAATTAAATGCATAAATAACAAGTTGTATTTATATAACTCAAGGGGGTACACACATGAAAAAATTAACCAGGTTTTCATTGTTTTTTGTTTTCAGTTTCTTGCTAAGTAATCAAATATTTGCGGTAACCACTTCATCGGGTATTAGAGGTGTCTTACTCGATTCTCAAGATAATCCGATCGCAAATGAAACAATTCAGATCATTCATAATCCAACGGGTAGAATAAAAACCGTAACGACAACTTCTAATGGTGTTTTCCAGGCCACGGGTTTAAATGTCGGGGGGCCTTATACCGTAAGAGTCAAGGAAGGGTCAAAGTACAGAACAAAAGATATTACCAAACTCCACCTCCAATTAGGTCGCACTGAAAGCGTCCAGATTAAAGCCATTGGTGAAGCTCTTCCTGATGATCAGATTGTCACCATTTATGGCAAACGAATTATGGAAGGGGCATTTAAGAAGGGGCCGAGTTACGAATTTTCGGCAATCGATATTTCAAATGCTCCAGCAATTAGTCGTGATATCAAATCGATACTAAAAAGAGACTCTAAAGTAACTGTTGATACAAGCGTAAATGGTGGACCTGCCTTATCTATTGCTGGTTCAAATATTCGCAGCAACAGTTTGACTGTTGATGGAGTGAAACAGAATGATGATTTTGGTTTAAACAAGAACGGATTTCCAGGTCGTCGTGTTCCTATTTCATTGGATGCAATTGAGCAGTTGGAAGTTAACATTGCACCCTATGACGTAACTTATGGAGATTTTCAAGGTGGTAGCGTCAATATAGTAACCAAATCGGGTACTAACGAATGGCATGGCTCTGCATATACTTTTCGCTCAGATGAAAGCCTGATTGGTGATGAAAGTAGAGGGGAAGATCTTAATATAGGTGATTTTACTGAAGATACCTTTGGATTTACTCTAGGTGGTCCAATTATTAAAGACAAGTTGTTTGTCTTTGCATCTTATGAAAAATTTGAATCAACTTCACCACAGACATTTCGTTTAGATAATCAAAATGGGATAGTAGAAGCAAACGAAAAAATTGGTGTAACACAAGAAGATTTTGACCAGATTTCACAAATCGCACGTGATGTCTGGGGATATGATATAGGCGGTTTCAATGTGCCTAAAGAAGAAGAAGATGAAAAATTGTTACTAAAATTTGACTGGTATATTAATGATGACCACCGTGCATCGTTAACTTATCAGGACAACGAAGGGAACTCTGTTCGTGATTTTTGGGGAGAAACCTTTCCAAATGCTCCCTGGACCACGGCTGAATCCAACCGTTACAATCAGGCAGAAACGCTAGAAACCATTAGTCTTCAAGTTTTTTCTGATTGGTCTGAAAACTTTTCAACAGAATTTAAAATATCAAATAAAGAAGTTAATACTGAACAGAATCCGCTTTTAGGAGCTAATTTTGAGCAGATGTTGATCACCACAAATAATGGTGGTCAACTGTATATTGGACCGGATCAATTCCGCCATGCCAATGAGTTGAGAAACGAACGCTTTGCATTAAAACTTAAAGGCGATTATCACTTAAACGATGAACATAAACTAACCTTCGGCTGGGAACATGAAGAACTGGATATCTATAACTTATTTGTCTTTGGCTCTCTGGGATTTGTTGAATTTGATTCAATTGACGCATTTGAAAATAATTTAGGTTTTCACGTATTTCAAAATGCACTAAGTGGAAATCCTCTGGATGCAGTTGATTCATTTCAATATGATATCGATACGTTTTATCTTCAGGATGAATGGAAACCTACTGACGCGCTAACAGTGACTTACGGTTTTCGATATAGCACCTATACAAATGACGACAAACCTGCTCTTAACGATAATTTTGTGGCACGACAAGGTTTTACTAACCAGGAAAACTTTGATGGTCTTGACTTGTTAGAACCTAGAGCAGGTTTTGTTTATACCTATGACGATGACACGGTTGTTCGTGGTGGCATCGGACTATTTGGTGGTGGTGCACCAAATGTGTGGTTATCCAATTCATATGGTAATGACGGTGTTCGAAAAGCATTTGCCGGTTGTTTCGGTGGTTGTTTTGATGGACGAACAATGTCGCCTGAAATTTTGGAGCTTCTTGCATCTGGTGGATTTAATGGTTTACCTCCTAATGGTGATACTAATGCCATCTCTCCTGATTTTGAAATACCAAGTATCTGGAAATTAAATCTCGGTTTAGATCGCCGTCAGAACCTGGGGTTTTTGGGTGATGAGTGGTTGTTGAGTGCAGAAGTTATCTTCTCTGAAGTTAAGGATGCTGCTAAATACCGCGAGTTAAATCTTCAACAAATCGATACAGCACCTGATGGGCGCCCAATTTATAATGACGTTGCTCCATTTGACTTACTTCTGGAAAATACAAGTAAAGGCGGTGGAGTTGTCGCAAGCGCAAGTGCTGCGAAGAAATTTGAAACAACTGCTGGAACTTTTGATTTTGATATCAGCTACACCAATCAGAATTTAACCGAAGTTAATCCTGGCAATGCGTTTATTGCATTTGAAGGATTTTCCATGCCAGCCAATTCTGACTTTCAAGCTGATCAGGAATTTAATTCAGAGTTTGAGGTGAGACATTCTATCACCGCTAATTTAACCTGGAGCAAAGAACTTTTCGGAAACAATCTGAGCACTGTATCGATTGCATACAACGGACATTCTGGACGTCATTACAGTCAAACCATGCGAACTAACGGAAGTTTTGGTGGTTTCCCATTTGCAGGTTTCGCCGACTGGGATGCCTTTAATTCACAGTCGCTTTATATCCCAACAGGAATTGATGATCCAAATGTTACTTTCGCACCTGGATTTGATACTGCAGCATTTTTTGATTATGTTAACAATACTGACTGTCTGGCAGGTAGAGGAGGATCGATTTCCAAACGTCATTCATGTACCAGTAGCTGGATTAATCGTTGGGATGTTAGATTCCTGCAGGAAATCAGATTTGGTAATGAACAGGCACTTGAAATCATTTTTGATATAGAGAACTTTGCTAACTTAATCAATGATGACTGGGGTCGAGTAGATGGGTTTGTACAACCATTCAATGCTCCTGTAGTTGATGCTACTATTGAAAATAATCAATTTGTATTTAGCAATTTTACAGTTCCACAACCGACGGTTGCTAAAATACCATCAGTTTGGAAAATGCAACTGGGTCTTCGTTACAAGTTTTAATCACGTAACCTATGTCTCAGAAAGTGAGCCAATGATTGTTTAACTTAAACAATCAGGTTTTTTAAACTCGGCCTACACAAGGCCGAGTTTTTTTATGGTTTGCTCTCTCGAATAGGGTAGAATAAACATTCAGGCTATAACTTAGATCTGTCTTATTTCAAGCAGAGAATTAAATTAAATGAAACTTCTTATGAAAAATAATAATCGTACTTATAAATCTTCGTTAATTCGACTGTCAGCGGTTTTTATGATTTTACTCGGATTAAGTTCCTGTTCTGAATCATCAATTGACAAGCCGTCTGTAAGTAAAAAACCGATCGAAGTTAAGGTCGTTGTGATCACCATGTTTGAAATGGGGGAAGACACAGGAGATGCGCCTGGCGAATTTCAACACTGGCGAGAACGGCAAGGACTAACAAAGCGTTTTCCTTTTCCTCAATCACACCACGATATTTTTATGAATGAAAAGACAGGCGTTTTAGGCATAGTAACGGGTATGGGGACATCACGATCTTCATCTGCAGTTATGGCACTTGGACTTGATCCTCGCTTTGATTTTAGTAAATCTTATTGGCTGGTCGCAGGTATTGCAGGAGTGGATCCAGAGAATGCTTCAATGGGATCAGCTGTGTGGGCTGAATATTTAGTTGATGGTGATTACGCCCACCAGATAGATGCCAGAGAAATGCCTGAAGATTGGCCTACAGGATATTTTCCATTATTTTCAAAGGGACCCTACGATCCAAATCGACCCAAACCACAGAGTGAGGTCTTCCGTTTAAATCCTCAACTGGTAAATTGGGCTTATCAGCTATCCAAAGATATTGTGCTGGACGATACGGCTGGAATAAAACTAGCTCGTAATCATTATCAAGGCTATCCCGAGGCACTTCTACCACCTTCAGTAATGAAGGGTGATCACCTTGCAGGAATGACTTTTTGGCATGGTAAATTATTGAATGAATGGGCCAATAAGTGGGTTAAGTACTGGACGGATGGAAAGGGAGAATTTGTGACTTCGGCAATGGAAGACACAGGTAGTTATCAGTCACTGGCTTATTTGACAAAAGCAGGAAAAGCAGACGTAAATCGTTTTATGGTTTTACGCACAGCGAGTAATTATACAATGCAGCCACCGGGTGTTACCGCTGCAGAGAATTTGCTTAAAGAAGGTGAAGATTATGCAGGGATGGGAGTTGCGCTAGAATCAGCTTACCGTGTCGGTAGTAAGGTTGTGGATACAATCGTTGGAAATTGGTCGGTATATAAAGATAAGCTACCTGAAGTGAAGAGTGTAGCTAAAGATAAACAATAAAATACGATAAGGGAGGGCGGTTATAGCGAAAGCCTGTTCCACCGCCTGTTCTTATAATTTTAGATAATTATTTAACCTAATCTTTGGCAAGGTGCGTGCAGGTTTAAAATCTGAGTCAGGCATTTGATAACAGCTGAATAAAAAGACAAGCCCATAAGCCTGCTAATGATAAAAGAGTGCCACCAAAGCACACAAAACGATGGTTTACATTATTCTTACCCAGATGAACATAGGCATGAACACAGCGAAATGAAAAGAACAACCAGGCAAAAATAACAGCTGAAAGAGTTACAGTATTGGTTATAAATAATAAAATAACACCAACATAAAATAAGGGTGGTACTTCAAAGTGATTTTGAACATGTCGACCTAGAATATGTAATCTATCCGGCTGTTCTCCCTCTGTATATTTTTGGTAATACTTGATGCTGATTTCTCTATTTTTAATAGCTCTAACACGAGATATTCCAAGATTTATTATCATGCTAAATGTCAGAAAAAACATCGCAATTGCTGGATATATAATTAGTATTTTTTCCAAATCATGATCTCCACTTTATCGTTTTACTGGATGGAATATTTGCCTCAATTAGCTTACCAACCTGACTCAAAATCACTTTCACTCACCAAGTTTTCTTTTCTCGGATAGGCTCTTACTAATTTCAAGCGATTTTTTTTCAACTGCCAATTTGAGCTTTTCTTCATTTATGGTAAGAACTTTGCTGTCCTTCATTAATAAAGCACCTGAAACAATACTGGTAACAACATCATTAGAATCAACAACATATACCAAGTGCGAAATGACATTATAAAGTGGTGCAAGGCGCAAACCATCAATAGAAACCTGTATCATATCAGCTCGCATACCAGCCTTGAGTTGTCCGGTAACATCACCCATACCGATGGCTTTGGCGCCCATACTAGTTGCCATTTTTAATGCGGTTATTGCAGGGATTGCTGTGGGATCTTTTACATTAGTCTTATGAATAAGTGCGGCCAGGCGCATTTCTTCCCATAAATCGAGATCATTATTGCTCGCAGCGCCATCGGTGCCAAGCCCCACTAAAACACCCTGATCTAACATTTTGACTACTGGAGCAATACCAGCTGCCAACTTCAGGTTTGATGTTGGATTGTGGATTGCTCCGACTTGTTTACCGACTAAAAGAGAAATCTCTTCATCGGTAGGGTGAACCATATGAGCGGCAACCAGTGTGATATCTTTAAGTAACCCCAGCTTTTCTACATGAGCAACAGGTGTTGAATGATAATTGTCTTTGATTATGGCTATTTCAGAAAGAGATTCAGCCAGGTGAATACTCACAGGTGCGTTTAATTCACGCGCTTTAATGGCAATTTGTTTGATATGCTCAGGAGAAACAGTATAGGGTGCATGAGGTGCGAAAGCGGGTGTGATGCGTTCATGTTTTCCCTGCCAATGTTTTACAAATTCGACGGCTGCCTGGAAGGAGTCATCCCAGCCCTTAAAGCCAGGACTGGGGAAATCAATGGATGGTGAGCTGATAACTGCTCGCAATCCACAGTCAACGGTTTGTTGTGCAATAACATCGGGATAAAAATACATATCAACGAAAGTAGTTGTGCCACCCCGGATCATTTCCCAGCATGCCAATTGGGTCCCCACCTTAATAAAGGCCTTATTGACAAATTGACCTTCCATGGGAAATATATAATCGTTCAGCCAGGGCATCAGCTCAAGATCGTCTGCCATGCCTCGAAATAAAGTCATGGCGGTGTGAGTATGACCGTTGATGAGTCCAGGCATTAAAATGCGATTTTTGCCTTCAATTGCTTTGCCAGCGCGATAGGTTTTTTCTATTTCATCACGTTTACCAACAGCGACAATTTCATTGCCTGTCACAGCTACAGCGCCGTTTTTAATGACCATTTGCTCATCGGTCATAGTAACAACGTAGTCGCCAAAAACGAGCAGGTCAATTTGTTGCTTTTCGGTAGCAAAAGTTGTGGATCCAAACAGCGAAAAAATTATCGCTAGAAGTGCAAGATTTGTTTGTGGATTGCTCCAACTGCTTTTTCTATTACGCATTTTGTCTCTGTAGTAGCCTTAATTGCTGAAACACGCCTTTACGGGTAGTTTGGGCATCTTGAACCATGATTAATCAGTTGAACCATGATTAATCAGCTGAACCACAATACACAGTATTCCTAAACCATGGACTCTATCTGGACCCATGGTCTACCATTGTTTTTACTAGCTCAACTAATATCCCTGACTGAAATCTACTTCATAAACGCTTCAATTTCAGACTGATGTGGCACTGAGGGTTGTGCGCCAAGGCGGGTGACGGCAATAGCTGCTGCGGCATTGGCAAATCTAACCGCTTCCTCAAGACCTAGATCGTTATGAATAGCTGTGCATAATGAGCCACAGAATACATCTCCCGCAGCAGTTGTATCCAGAGTGTCAACCTTGTTTCCCGGGACGATGCCAGTGAATTCTTCACTGGCAACATAGGCACCTTCTGCTCCCAACGTGATAATGACTACATTGGGGCCCTTATTAAGTAACTGCTGAGCAATCCGAGCGACAGAATCAGCACCATCCAGTTTTTGACCACTGACGATTTCCGCTTCAGTTTCATTCACTACAAGGGTATGTAATCTCTGTAATGCTATATCACTTAATGGTTTGGCGGGTGCTGGATTAAGCATTACAGGAGTATTCCATCCTTGAGCTTTTTCTAAAACGTACTCGACCGTATCCATTGGAATTTCCAATTGCATCAATATTAAAGCTGAGGAGTTCAACGCTTCTTCTGCAGCATCAATTTGTGGGCGTTTAAGGTGATAATTGGCACCGGGAGCAACGGTAATTGAATTCTCTCCATCATCTCCGACAAAAATCATCGCCGTTTGGGTTACTGCAGCATCAGTTTGCGACATATGTTGTGTGTTGATTCCTTCCTGGCTAAAGGTATTGATCCCTGTATCGCCAGAACTATCCTGCCCAAGCATGGCAACAAAGTGAACATTTCCACCTGAACGTGCAGCAGCCAAAGCCTGATTTGCACCTTTTCCGCCGAAAGTTTGAGAGAATCGTCCTTCTCCGACGGTTTCTCCTCGAGCAGGAATATGACTTACCTGCATAATAAAGTCTCTACCAAAACTTCCAACAACAGCTATTTTTTTCATCTGTGTAATCCTTAAATTTTAAATTGCATCAATTTTTTATTAGCGCTGAGTTTATTTTCAGCGCCTAACCAATTCATTTTGTCGAAATTGGATATTAAACTCTCGCGAAAATAATCAGTGAAAGACCGACGATAAAACACAAGAACATCGCGGTAATTAATTTGTTGGTTCCCGCTGGAGCACCGGAAAATTCTTTCCAGACAAACACACCCCAAGCGGCTGCAACCATGGTTGCACCCTGACCCAACCCATAAGAAATAGCAGGTCCTGCTGATCCGCTGGCAATGATATTAAGCGATAAACCGATACACCAAATGATACCACCGAGAATACCTATCATGTGTAGTTTTGGTGATCCTTTACTAAAATAATCGCCATAAGTGACTGGTGCGCCACCAGAAATGGGTTTGTACATAAAAAATGTGTTAAAAACAAAATTGGAAAATAAAACGCCAAGTGAAAAGATAAATACAGAAGTATATGGAGTCAGAAGGCCAGTGGTTGGTTCAGCAAAATTTGCGGGCAATGTTTTCGCAATAAAACCGTAGAAAAAGCCCATCAATATACCTGCCGCAATGGATATGCCGATACCTTTGCCAACGCCTTTAGAGTCATCATCTGTGCGATTACTTTTCAGTCTCTTATAAGCTACAGCATTAATGATAATTGCTGCAGTGACCAGTGCAACGCCAGCAAAAATAAAGGTCGGATCGCCAAGCGGACGTTTAATATAGTTGTCAACGACACCCAATACCAATGCTAGTCCTATGGCTATTGGAAAAGCGACCGCCATTCCGGCAATATCGATAGCTGCGACCAAAAGAAGGTTCGCGATATTAAAAATAACCCCACTTATCAGTGCAGAAACAATAACGTCACTGTTAGCTTGCTGTAGGTTAGCAATAAATCCTTGGCCTTCAGCTCCAGAAGAGCCTGCGGTTAGACCCAGTATCAATGAAAACAACATAACGCCTAGCGCGTAATCCCAATAAAATAAGGGAAAGGCCCATTCCTTACTCGCTAGTTTTTGAGTGTTTGCCCAAGATCCCCAACAAATCATTGTTATTACAATGAGGGAAACGGCTAAAGGGTAAGATTCGACAATAAACATAGGGATTTTTCCTCTTTTTTTATTTTAAATAACCTGTTTTAAGGAGATGGTAATATTTACCAACCTGTGATCTAGAAGTTTGTTTTAACTTTAATTCCTCGTTTTAAACACATTTTTTGAGTTCATACATTAAAAATTGCATTCAGGGGCACATCACCAAACTATTGTTTTTTGTCTAATTCAGTCATTTTTAATACCTAAGGACTAGTGTTTATACCAAAACAGCCTTAACCTGTCCATTAAGTCAGGTTTTTGATAGAGTAAAATACTAGGATAAGAGACAAACTCACTGATTTCTGTGTAATGGTATTAGTAAACTACCCATACATGAGAGATACAAGAGTACTGTGCAGAACACACAGTACTAGAGAAATCTGTACTTACCAGATTATTCGTGGATTGCTTACACGCTCAATAGTCACGCATGATAATACTCGGAAAACCGATTCTAACCATTATTTTTTAAGGCATATTAAGTGTTAAGCAGGTAATTCGAAAGGAGAAGACTTACCCTGACCATTCATCCATTTAAGCCCAATTTTTAAGGCAATGGATTTGATGATTTCTTTTGAACCAGCCACCCGAAAGTAGCGTTTGCCGAAGTGATTAACTTGATTCATCCAGGTATCAGGTTCTATCTGTAATTGCCTTAAAATAGGCTTGAGACTATTGGGAATAGAGATGCTTTTGTTTTTTTGAACAGCTATAGCCGTCCAATCCATCAATTCTAAATAGTCCTTGAGATAAAAGGGTATGCCTTGACTGTTGGCATGATCACCATCCATCACCAATAAATTATCTGCTTGATGAGTTTTCCCCAGATGTTCTCTTATTCTTTCTTTTAAGGATGTATAATCTGAGGATTCAAGCGTTTTTGCAATGTTGGCTCGGATCGGATTTAAATCCACATAAGCCATGCAAGTCATTAAAGCTGTGTCATCCAGTAAAGCTTGAGATTTAAACCGACCTTCCCAGAAACGCCCAGTACATTTGTCTTCTTTATTGGCCATTTTTGCTACATGTTCATTGAGGCAACGCATAAACCAACTTAAATCTGACAAACGATTTCTCCATATCTCAGTCAGTGTATTAAGCGCGTTTTTATTGATATCAGATAATGCTAGCCCAGCTTGATATGAACTGGCCAAAGGGCCGCCCGAGTAGAGTTTTTGCCAGCGTTCGATTACCTCAGCTTGCGACCACTGCTTAGATTCTTCAGGTGATAACCGGAGCACAAGATGGTAATGGTTTGACATCACAGCATAAGCACAGACGTCAATAGAAAAGACTGAAGAAAGCGTGTTAATGCGGTCAACAATCCATTGCCTCCTGTGTTCGAACGACTTACCTGAAAAATTATCCTTGCCACAGAGAAAAGCTCTACGCACGCAGCGACCAATACAGTGGTAATAGGGTGTATCTGAAACCGAAACGATATTTTTACGGGGTTGGGTCATTGTGTTTCCTCCTGAAACGATGGTTGTACGATCCTTACACTTGATTAAAGTATACGAATCAGGTTAGATTGTCAAAATAAGATTAGGGTGTCCTACAAGTTTAAGGGTGTCCTACAAGTTTACATTTGGGATGTCCTACAAGTTTATTAGTTTCGAGATTGGGGTGTCCTACAAGTTTCAGATTGGGGTGTCCTACAAGTTTCAGATTGGGGTGTCCTACAAGTTTCTACAAGTTTAGGGTGTCCTACAAGTTTCCTTACAAGTTTCCTACAAGTTTCGAGTTTTTTAAATAGGGGGTCTTACAAGTTTTCTACAAGTCGTTCTTTTGCTAGCTCCAATATAAAAATGGATTCAAGGTTGTGTTCAGGGTCATTAAACTAAGTATCGCTGAACTACCCATAAAGTTTGAAAATGGAATGAGAGCGTTGTTGGCAACATAAAGTAAATTGATAGGGTTGATATCAATTTTTTTAATAATTGATGGTTTTTTCCTGTGACTGGAGAGCCATCACTTTGTTTCACAACAATACAACAAGAGGCATTCATGATGAGTTGGTTACCAACGTACAAACACTCTCTCAATTTTATAGGTAGTTTAATACTGGCTGGTATTTCGGTCCTATCATTAAACGTTCATGCAGCAATACCCATCGGTTACTATGACACAGTTGATACTCTATCAAGTGCGGCATTGCGGACTTCATTGCATGAAATTATAGATGATCACCAACGTTTTCCTTACACTGCATCAAGTACAGATACATGGAATATATTAGAAGCAGCAGATCAAGATCCAGATAATGCTGGGAATATCATTGATATTTATAAAAATGCCAGTTACACCAAAGTAGGCGGCGGAAACTCTTTTTACAATCGTGAACATAGCTGGCCAAAATCCTACGGATTTCCAAATGACGGTAGTACCAACTACCCTTATACGGATACCCACCACCTTTTTCTTTCCGATATTGGTTATAACTCCAATCGAGGCAATAAACCTTTTGATAATTGTAATGCTGGTTGTACGGAAAACGTTACTTTATTTAACAATAATCGTGGAGGAGGTCTAACTGAATCTAACTGGACAGATGTATCAACCTGGGAAACGTGGAACGCGCGAAAAGGTGATGTGGCGAGAGCATTGATGTATATGGATGTTCGTTATGCAGGTGGTAATCACAGTATCACAGGTGTTGCTGAACCCGATCTTATTTTGACAGACGACAGGAACCTTATCAGTGCGTCAAGTACAGGCTCAAATATTTTTGTTGCTTATATGGGGTTGAAATCAGTATTAATACAGTGGCATAAAGACGATCCAGTTGATGACTTCGAAAGAAGACATACTGACTCAGTTTTTAGTTTTCAGGGAAATCGCAATCCCTTTATCGATCACCCAGAGTATGTCGAATGTGTGTTTGAAAGCATCTGTACAGGCACAGGTGGAGGTGATACCACCCCACCTTCACCTCCCACTGGACTTAGTGGAAGTGGCGGTAGTAGTTTAGTCGATCTGACATGGACAGCCAACACTGAAACTGATCTGGCAGGTTATAACGTTTATCGTAGTGAAACATCTGGTAGTGGTTACGTTAAAATCAACGGCAGTCTGCTCTCCAGTAATAGCTTCATGGATAATAGCGTCACTCAAGCTATTACCTATTATTATGTTGTCACCGCAGTAGATGCATCAAGTAACGAATCAGGTAATAGCGGTGAAGCTTCGGCCATACCTGATATTACTGTGCCACCACCGCCAGCAGAAACGACCGTCTGGATCAACGAGTTTCACTATGATAATAATAGCACCGATGTTGGTGAAGCTATCGAAATCGCTGGAAACGCCAACCTGGATCTTAGCGGCTGGTCACTAGTTGGTTATAACGGCAATGGCGGATCCACCTATAAGACGGTAAATTTGTCGGGAGTAATTCCTGCACAACAAAATGGGTTTGGTACTTTGAATTTTGCATTTTCAAGCATGCAAAACGGCGCACCAGATGGTATGGCATTAATCGATAATCTTGGTGCTGTTGTGCAGTTCTTAAGTTACGAAGGAACGTTTACAGCTACTAATGGCCCGGCAAATGGTATGACTTCCGTCAATGTTGGTGTGTCAGAAACCAGCTCAACAGCAGTTGGTTTCTCTCTACAATTGACTGGAACAGGCCAAAGCTATAGTGATTTCAACTGGCAATCAGCAAGTGCTAATACTTTTGGACAGCCGAACACTGGACAGACATTTACTGGAACGCCCGGTCAGAATCAAGCGCCATCAGCCGCATTTTCTTTTGCATGTCCTGGGTTGAGCTGTACGTTTGATGCCAGTGGTAGTACGGATCCAGATGGTTTCATAACAGGTTATAGTTGGACATTTGGAGATGGTAGTCAAGATCTTGGCGTTAATTCTGCCTATACCTATAATGCAGCGGGTTCCTATAACGTAACCCTCACAGTAACTGATGATCAGGGAGCTACAGCTCAGAACACACAAACGGTTACTGTTGCTGATACCGGTGGAGAACAGAGTTTTTTCGAAAATAACACAGTGACTTCGATCCCGGATAATGACGTGATGTTTAGTGATCTTAATGTGGTACGTTCTGGTGCTGCTGGTACGGTTACAATTGCGGTTAATATCACCCATACTTATCGAGGAGACATCAGTATAATTTTGCACGCTCCTGACGGCAGTTCATATACACTGAAATCGAAAAATGGCGGCGATAGTGCTAATAACGTTATTGCTTCTTATAGTGCTAATGTAAGTGGTAATGCCCAGGGCATCTGGACGTTGGAGATTGAAGATAATTTCAGTCGTGACGTGGGACAACTGAACACCTGGTCGCTTCAGTTTTAAGCCTTATTACTAAGCTATCCTAAAACAAAAAACTCGGCTCTCTAGCAGCCGAGTTTCTTCAATATTCTCGTTATCTCATCAAGAGAGAGTTTTCTCCCCACACACACCAGTCATCAGTTCTTGAGGTTAATATAGTGTTTAGACAACTTTCTAAGCGCCAGAACACCTCCCATCTGGATCAATAACATGGCTACAACTCTGCCCCCTTTAGTTAAAGAAACTGCAGTAACCCCTTAGCATGATGATGTAGTTGAATCAGATCACAAGGCCAAAGCCAGTGAATTTAAATGTCAACAATGTGCTGCAAAACTGACCTATAAACCTGGCTCAGGTGCTCTGGTCTGTCAATACTGTAGTTTTGAAAATGAAGTGCCACAGGGTGAAGAGGATGTTGAAGAACTGGATTTTGCCAGGTTCTTATTAGAGGCACAAGATAATGAAGTATTTGATGAAAAATTATTTATTAAATGTACCTCCTGTGGAGCTGAGTCCACCACTGAAGCCAATATTACTTCGCAAGCTTGTGCGTTTTGTGATACTGAAATTGTTACACGGCTCAGTCAAAAAAATTAGACGTCATATTGGCGGCGATGAACAATGTATTTCTTCAGTTAAAACTCAACATAGCAATATCACCTTCAAACACATCTTATTACCAGTGTGGTTGAGTGCTTATCGCTACAATAAAAAAGTCTACCGTTTTATGGTGAATGCAAGAACAGGTGAAGTGCAGGGAGAAAGACTCTGGAGCTGCGTTAAAATCACCCTCACTGCACTAACGATTATTGCATTGGGAGTAGGGGGGTATTTTTTATATACCCAGGGGGTATAAACCCAACCTTTGGTTGGGCTATACTCAACGGTAAATCTAACAAATTGGATGCAATATGGATTATCTTACGCCATTGCAAAACCTGCTAAATAAAACCTCAAAACATCCTGACAAGGTATTTCTTCACCAACCAATTAATCGAAAGTGGCGTTTATTTACCTGGGCCGAAGTTGAACTTCAGGCACGATGTATTGCATCTGGGATCAAGGCACAAGGCTATGAAACTGGAGCACGAATTGGCATTTTATCCAAGAACTGTGCGGAATGGTTCATTGCCGATTTAGCCATAATGATGGCGGGTATGATCAGTGTGCCAATTTATACAACTGCTGGCCGGAGTAGCATCAGCTACATCATAAAACATGGTGATCTCAAAGCTATTTTCGTGGGAAAGTTGGACAATACCCAGTATGCTGATGAAAGTATTGGAGACGAAATTTTACGAGTCGCGCTTCCTTATCCTACAATAACTGCCCAGGCACAATGGAACGATTGGTTAACAGAGTTCCCGCCACTTCAAGATATTCATATGCCAGATATTGACGATGTGTTAACTATTGTCTACACCTCCGGAACGACAGGTGCTCCTAAAGGCGTGGTGGTTAGCCACAAAAACTTTGCTGCTGCGGTGCAAAATACAGCGACATTGTTAGAGCTTAAAGAGACTGATCGCTCCCTGTCTTATCTACCCCTGGCACATGTTACAGAGCGGAGTCTGGTTGAGGCTGAATCTTTATATGTGGGTAATGAAGTATTCTTTGTTGAATCTCTCGATACTTTTGTAGATGATTTGAAACACTGCAAACCGACTTTCTTTTTATCTGTTCCACGTTTGTGGTCCAAGTTTCAATCAGAAATTTTAGTGAAAATACCGCAAAAAAAACTCAACACTCTTTTGAAGTTACCCTTAATTGGAAAACTGGTCGCCTATAAGATCCGAAGTGCTTTAGGTTTACAACATGCAAGAGGTTTTGGCTCCGGGACAGCACCCATCTCGGTTTCCATATTGGAGTGGTATCATCGTTTAGGCATTTCTATCAGTGAAGCCTGGGGAATGAGTGAAACTTCTGGACTTTCCTGCGCCAATTTTCCCTTCGTTAAAGAACATCTGGGCACCATTGGTTTTCCTGCAGATTGCATTGAAATGAAATTATCCGAAGAAAAAGAGATTCTTATTCGTGGTGATGCAGTTTTTAAAGAATATTATCTGGATCCAAAATTAACTAATGAGTCATTTACCGATGGCTGGTTACATACAGGAGACTGTGCCCAGATAAATAGCGAAGGTGTCTATCAAATTATTGGAAGAATTAAAGAACAATTTAAAACTGCTAAAGGTAAATACGTTGCACCGGTTCCTATCGAAAGTTTGTTAGGTGTCAATCACGATCTTGAACAGGTTTGCGTTATGGGATCAGGACTAAAACAACCTATAGCTATAGTCGTTCTTGCTGAAGGACGCCAACGTAAAAATAGCCAACTAATTAAAGAATTAGAAGATACATTAAAGTTAGTCAATGATCAGCTGGAAAATCATCTTAAACTGGATTATCTGTTGGTTTGTACAGAACACTGGACGATTGAAAATAAGCTACTCACGCCTACCATGAAACTTAAAAGAAATGAAATTGAAAAACAATATGAACCTTTGTTAGAACAGGAACAAAAAAATAAAATACTTTGGGAAGAAGACTTGCTCCAGCTTGACCATTGAGCACTGCCAAAACAAAAACTCAATTTTCTGAAAGCATGCAACGGCTTTAAATTAGGTTTTTCTGTATTATCTGTACCTTTAATTTTAAGAACTTTAGGCGACAACTAGCTTGAAAGCTACCGTTAAGTCAGCTATCTTCTTCATTAAAGGTTCCTTCGGGTTGTTTGTTTTTCTGCAAAAAAACTATAACTGATTGAACCTTTTTTTCATACTAGGGTTTGATTTATTTCCTATTTTCAAATGGTTACAGGCGCGGCCTGTCGGTCACACCCAATAGCATTAAACAGGTTGGAGAACATTTTGTTTAACTTCGATGTTTAATACTGAGCTTTCCGGGAGCATGCATAATGTCAACCATCAAAGATGCGGCCTTTTGTGGCTGAGTGGGAAGATCTAACCAACCTGAAATAATCTTTAATTTTTCTAAATACTCAGGATGACTTTGTAGAAGACTGACAGAGCTTTGGGTACTGATTGAAAGACATACCGCATCTTGCTGATTCTGATGGTTTGCAATGCTGGGTAATATACTACTTCCGGCAATGCCTCCTTCGCCATCTGGTTCCAGATTTACCATAATCAGGTGAAAGTTATGAGCTCCCATGAGTGCTTCGGCATCTTCTTTGGTATTAGCCTTAAATATTTTAGCCCCATTTATTTTTAACTCAGTATCCAGCCCGTGATAACAATCAATTCCACAGGTGCCAACCATTAAAACTTCTCTACTTTTGTGCATCCTAAAAACCTTTTATTCTAAGCCAATTCAAGTTTTATTCTAGAGAGTATAGACCAAAGGGGCAGAACTGGTTGGGAAGAACTGCTAATCCTATAAAAATATACGAATGGAATGAGCAAGGTAAATAAAACTCTAAGGCGATGTTTCTCCATATGTAGGTGTATAATAAGCGATTAAGTTATTAACTGTTTGTTTATTAAATTAAAATTTGAGAGGATTGGTTGAAAATATCTCAAATTGTGTTAAATAAAAATGATGTTGAGCATATATTTTCTATCGAATAAATAGATTTTAGGTTTATACCTTTGTTTAAATTATTAACAATGACTTTGTTATTTGTGGTGATTTCAGGTCAATCTGGTTTAAGCCAATCTAGTTCTCTGGATAGCTATAAGCTTTGCGGCCTTCATCAAAAAGCTCGACAACTAGCCAAACTTATTATTTCTGATCCTGAACAAAAAAGAATAAAGCTTGTTTGTAACTCTCTTTTGGCGAAAGTCGCTGAGGAAAAGGCAAAAGAAATGGCCAGTTTAAAAAGAGTGAGTCATGTAGGACGTAGTTATGCCAATAGAAGATTGCTGAAAGCAGGTTATCCTTTATCAGAAATATATCCTCGTCTTTTTGAAAACAATGTAGAGGCGATAGCGGGTGGTATAAAAAATCCAGAAGAGATGTGGCAGGAGTTTAAAGATTCGGATGCCCATCGAACTCATTTACTTGCCGAACATGAATTTTATCAACTTCAAGATAAAATTGGCGTGGGTTTTTATAGCGACAGTAAAACCCCTCATGTTGAGTACTGGGTGGTTTATATTGCACATCAGAATGGAGACGAAGAATACATTGGAAAAATAGCTAAAAGCAAAGATTGAATATTATAAATAGTTTTTATCAATTTTATATTAAAGCTTTGGGTACGAAGTAAAAAATATAGCCATAAATAACGCTTATCTGCTACAGTAATATTAAATCCTAACTACTTGGTAATACAGGTGGCCTGGATATAACCACAATTATCATAAATAACCTTCTCAACCAAGGGGAATTAAATGGCTCTCGATAATAATTTCGAGATTGAAGCCAAAAAGGAAAAGAGTTCTTTTCTCTTTAGAGCTGGCCAATATTATCAATTTGCAATTATTCAGTATCCTAAGCTGATCCTGGTTTTATTGTTTTTTCTAATAATGGCCTTTGCCTTTTTTATTCCAAGGGTTCAATTAGACGTATCAGCAGATTCTCTAATTCTTGAAAATGATCGTGACCTTTCATATTACCGTGAAATCCGCAAACTCTACGGTTCGGATGATTTTCTGATTATAACTTACACACCAAATTCAGGGTTATTTGATAAAAAGTCTATTGAGCAACTGGGTCAATTGAAGCAAGAACTTGTTAATATGTCTCGTGTGGATAGCGTTGTATCCATTCTGGATGTACCGCTTCTACAAAGTCCTCCGCAAACTCTTAATCAGGTAGCTGAAAAAACCATTAATTTGCTTTCTGCTGATGTAGATTCGAACAGCGCACGCGAGGAGCTTTTACATAGCCCGTTATATAGCAATCGCTTGACATCACTAGACGGTAGTACAACTGCATTACAAGTCAATTTTGTTGAGAATGAGCAACTTGAAAAGCTAAAAGCAATAAAAGAAATACTGGTTGAAAAACAACAGCATAAGAGCCTGAAGAGTGATGAGTCCAATAAGCTTGAAGATATAAAACTAAAAATTGATGTTTTATCAGAAAAATTGTTGCAGTTACAGCAAATAGATATAGCCAATATTCGAAATATTTTGAGTAACTATCAACAGGACGCTGAGCTTCACCTGGGCGGTGTACCAATGATAGTGGTGGATATGAAACAGTTTATTCGTCACGATCTTGTGGTTTTCGGAACGGCTGTGCTTGGGATCCTGAGTCTATTTTTGTGGATAGTTTTTCGCCGATTAAGGTGGATTGTACTCTCGTTAATGACTGCATCTGCGACTACTGTTGTCACTTTGGGATTCATCGGTCTCAGTGGCTGGAAGATTACAGTCGTTTCCTCCAACTTTATCGCCTTACTGTTGATTTTTAGTCTCTCACTTAGCATTCACCTGATTGTTCGACATCGTGAATTACATGCCGAAAATCCCTTTCAAAGTCAACGTTTTCTGGTTACTGAGATGTTGAAATCTAAATGGTACCCTTGCTTGTTTACCGTGTTGACCACGCTGGTGGCTTTTGCCTCATTGGTCTTGAGTGGCATCCGTCCTGTTATTGATTTTGGCTGGTTTATGGTGACAGCATTAACTGTTGCATTATTTTTATCATTTACACTTTTTCCAGTAGTATTGATGTTATTACGTCCAGGATACCCGATCAGGTTATGGAAGTTTACCGCTACTGTCACCAACTTTTTTGCCAATTTAGTGGAACGTTTTCCACATGGGATCTGGATTTCATCCTTACTGATTTTGATTATCAGTGTGTATGGGATCACTAAACTTAGTGTCGAAAATCGTTTTATAGATTACTTTAAATCAAACACTGAAATCTATCAGGGAATGTTATTGGTTGATCAACAACTTGGGGGTACGACACCATTAGATGTCATCATCGATGCGCCTGTTGAAGATGAGGTATTGTTAAGTGAAAACAGTGATGAAACATACAATGAGGACGGTGAGGAAGAAGATTTAATCTTCGCTGAATTTGATGATGAGCAAGAGGCTGGTTTTGCAGCTGACAGTTATTGGTATAAAAGTTATATGATGCAAGAGATAAAAAAAATACATCAGACTGTGGAAAGCTCTCCTTTTACTGGAAAGGTTCTTTCTCTTGATACCACTTTTGATGTTCTAAATATTCTCAATGAAAATGAACCCATTGATGATTTTTTTCTTTCTCTTGTTTACAAAAAACTGTCTACAAAAGCACAGCAACAAATGATCAATCCCTTTTTATCAGAAGATGGAAATCAGTTGCGTTTCGATGTAAGAATTTATGATTCAGACCCTAATTTAAAAAGGCAGGATTTTCTGGATGATTTACATGAAAAACTTGTTAATGAAGCAGGACTTCAACCTCAACAAATTCATTTTACAGGAATGACAGTTCTTTATAATAATATGTTGCAGACGCTTTTTCAGTCTCAAATTCTAACCCTGGGTGTAGTCTTTTTAGCAATTTTGATTACCTTTATCTGGGTATTCAAATCTATCTCTGTTGCTGCTATCGCATTGGTGCCGAATATTCTTTCTGCCGGACCGGTATTAGGTTTGATGGGGTTACTTTCAATACCCCTCGATATAATGACGATTACCATTGCTGCAATCAGCATTGGCATAGCTGTGGATAATACGATCCACTATATTCATCGTTTTAAAGAAGAGTGGAAAATTGACTTTGATTATCACAAAGCCATGCACCGAGCGCACCACAGTATTGGCAGAGCCATGTATTACACCTCAGTCACTATTACTTTGGGATTTTCAGTTTTGGCATTTTCCAATTTTGTGCCTACCATTTATTTTGGATTGCTTACTGCTTTTGCCATGATTGCGGCATTATTGGCCGATCTTGCAGTTCTGCCATGGTTGTTACAGAGGTTTAAGCCCTATGGAGAAGCTACTTGATAGAACTATTTTTATTCGGTTCTGGCTTTTTTGAAGCTATGTCAGGATATTGATTCTTACATATTATCCGTAGACATTCTTATGCAGAGCTTTTATTCTTTACTGACAAAAACATAACTGGTTTTAAGCGTGCACCATCAACCAAAGTCTATTGAAAATTCTCTTAAAATTGTCTGGCCTATTGTTTATGCCGGTGCTGCAATTGGCTTTTTGTTAAGTTGGGGTGTTTTAAGTGGAGACCAACAAGGTCGGGTTAATCTTTTTTATTTGTTGCTGGTTTATCTGTTTATTCCTGTGGTTAGTGTGCTTGCTTCCAGCATTAGTCTTGTTTTTGGAAAAGGTGTTAACCTGGCAAGACTGGTAACAATGATCCCCATGTGGACTTTTAAAACACAAACATTGATCCGTAAGGTGCATCAGTTTAATCTCGATAAATATTGGTTTTTGATGCAAAGCCAGATCGCAGCAATAGCCTTTTCTCTGGCAAGTTTAGTTACTTTTTTTGTATTGTTACTGGCAACAGATATAAATTTTGTCTGGCGTAGCACCATTTTAGAAGCGGCTGACATATTCCCCCTGCTTGAAACTGTTGCCTGGCCCTGGTCATTTTGGCCATCGGCTCAACCTGATCTGGCATTACTGGAAATGACGCAAGATTCACGTATGGATCCATCTATTGTAAGTTCCAATACGGGTTTCACTGCCTATGCTGGTTGGTGGCAGTTCATATTGGCAACACAGCTGGTTTATAGTTTAACGCTTCGCATCGTATTATTAACAGGAAGTCGTTGGTGGTTAAAACGTACGATGAATTCGGATTTTGAACAACGCCTTCAATCACAGCTTACTATACATCAACCCATAGAAAACGAGCTATTAGAAACATCTCCTATAGTTCATCAGCTACCTACTACTATTGCCATTAATAATTGGGCATGTGTGCAACCTGAGATCCTTGGTTTGTTATCTCAGCTTAATTTATCGCCTGATAATCAATTGTTTTCCGGCCCGCTGGCAACGCCTGAGCAACAAAACACAGCAGAGCAGTGGCGGGGTGAACAGCTGGTGATAGTGAAGGCATGGGAGCCTCCACTTGGTGAATTAGAAGATTTTTTACAAAATGGCCAAGGGTATTTGTTACCTTTAGATTGGGATGATTCAGGGTTGACTAAACCTGCTGGCAATCACTTTCATGAATGGCAGCGTCTAATTAATAAGCTTCCTCGTTGGCAACTTTATCTACCGGAGAACCTGGCATGACACAGGCTAAATTTGCTGTAGTAGGGCACCCGAACAAGGGAAAATCTTCGATAGTATCCACACTGTCTCACAATGATTCAATTCAAGTATCCAGTCGTAGCGGTACCACAACTGAATCCACCGGGTTTAAGGTTGAAACTCGCCATAGTGGATATGAGTTGATAGATACTCCTGGCTTTCAGCGGCCCAGTAAAGTTCTGGCCTGGTTAAAACAAAGGGCATCGAGCGCTGATCAAAGATCTAAAGCAGTTGTAGATTTTGTGGCAGATCATAATTGCCAACAAAAATTTCCTGACGAGGTTGAGCTGCTCAAACCTCTGGTTGCAGGTGCAGCAATTTTATATGTAGTAGATGGTTCCAGACCTTATGGAGTTGAGTATGAAGCTGAAATGGAGATCCTTCAGTGGAGCGGACAACCCAGCATGGCGTTAATTAATCCGATTGAGAGTGAGCTCTATGTTGAATCCTGGAGTAATGCATTGGCACAGTTTTTTAAAACAGTGCGTGTGTTTAATCCGATTGAGGCAGAATTTTCAAAACAAATCGAATTACTACAATCTTTTGCCCATCTCAAACCACAATGGGCAGAACAGCTTAATTTAGTCACATCAGATCTCAAACAGCAGCGTGAGAAGCAAAAAAATAATAGTGCTATCATTCTGGCAAGACTTATCGAAGATCTGTGTTTTTATCGTCAGGCTCAAAAAGTTTTAGATGAGAAACAGGCTAAAGTGATCCAACCAATACTTGCAAAAGGCTATCAAGCCTGGATGAAAAAACGTGAAGAAAAAGCCATTAAAGAATTGTTTGCCAATTATTCTCATTTTCAAACCAACTTAACCATCGAAGATTTACAACTACCACCTGATCTATTTGATTGTGAACAATGGTACATGTGGGGTCTCAATAAAAATCAACTGGCAACCGTTGGAACTATGACAGGTGCAGCAGCTGGCGCTGCAATTGATTTGGCAGTTGCCGGCCACAGTTTTATGCTGGGTGCTATCGGTGGAGGTTTATTAGGATTTGGTAGTGCCTGGTTTGGTGCCAATAAGTTAGTTGAGGTAAAACTTAAAGGATTACCTTTGGGGGGATATGAAGCCAGTTATGGCCCCATAGCTAATAAAAACTTCCCTTATGTGGTTATCGGACGTTTCATCTTTCTCTATCATCAGATAAGTGAACGAAATCATGCCCTGAGAGAGCAACTGGATATTGAAGATAGAGAGCTACAACAGCAAATCTCTGTATTAGAAAAGTCATCCCAAAAAGCATTGCACCAGGCTTGTGATAAGTTGGTTAAACAGAAAACAGTGGATGATTTGCCCCAACTACTAATGGAATTGTTTTAATTTTTTTTGTTATGATTGCAACTACCTTTACTTATCAGAGCTAACTATGACACTAACAGCCTGGTTATCATTAGCAGCAGTTTGTAGCCTGGGAGCAATGTCTCCAGGGCCGAGTTTGGCTGTTATATTGAAACACTCAATATCGAATTCTACCAAACACGGCATTATCGCGGCAATTGCCCATGGGTTTGGTGTTGGGATCTACGCGGTTGGCGCATTACTTGGTTTAGTCTCGATCCTGATAAGTTTGCCTGTTTTATTCAAAATCCTGGTTTATTCAGGAGCCGCCTACCTGTTATATATGGGTGTCAGGGCATTAATGAGCAAGGGGAGT